>JBDTEF010000186.1:0-5684 GCA_039922615.1 Ginsengibacter sp. | reverse complement strand
CCAACTATTGGAAACTGAATATTATTATTATGCATGTATGGGTGAAAACGACTTTGGATTTAATCTTATAACTATTTTAATTTTATTTCAGAAAAAAATCGGGAAAATTTAAATATTCAATAATTTGGTCGAAAAAGATATTACAATACACGAAAAAAAGGAATTTAAAAATATTGATTATTCAGAGAAATCTTTACGAAATAGAGAATTCATCCAATGCAAATTTGACGTATGCATTTTCACAAAAAGTGACTTAAGAAATAATAGTTTTGAAGATTGCATCTTCGAAAACTGTAATTTTTCCATGACAATAATTGATGATGCAGGTTTTAGAAATGTGACATTTATTGGCTGCAAAATCCTGGGAGTCGATTTTACCAGGTGTAGCAAGTTTATGTTTTCCTTCAGATTTGAAAATTGCAGCCTGGACTATTGTACCTTTTATGGTACCAAATTGAAGAAAACAAATTTTATTAATTGCAGTCTTAAAGAAGTTGATTTTTCTAATACTGATTTGTCAGAAGCTATATTTACAAATTCAGATTTTTCAGGTGCTATATTTTCAAACACCTTGCTGGAAAAAGCAGACTTCAGGAGTGCAACTAATTTTTCTATAGATCCCGAATTCAATAAAGTGAAGAAAGCAAAATTTAATGCATTTCAACTCGAAGGATTGCTGCATAAATACCAATTAGATATTGACGAAAATGGTTGAATTAATTTCCAGCCGAAAAAAGAGATTTCAATGGCCGGATATTTTGATGAAGATATAAATAAGGGAATCAATATAATTGGTACTGTAAAGAATGAATAAGAACATGAATCACCGACAAATAATAATTATATATTGATAAAATAAAAGTTGGAAATTTACCTTGTCTTCCTTAAAATAAAGCTGGTAAAATGAAACTAAAAATTATAGCGCCTAAAGAGGACAAGTCAGAACATATAAATTCTTCACAACACTGCTGGCTGTCAGTCACACCAAAGAATGAATTTTATGAAAAAGTTGGTTTCCACGTGCCATGGATCAGCTATTTTATTTATGAAAATAAAACGGCAGTTGGCCTCAGAAGTATAGCAGGAAAACCTGTGGAAGAAAAAGTTGAAATTCCCTATTGGACATGTAAGGAATTTGAAAAACATGGGATTGCCTCTTTTGCCTGGCAGGCACCTATTGCTATTGCAAAAAAGAATGATTTCCAATTGACAATTAACGCTAAAACAACTCCTGAATTCAAAGCTTCAACAAGGGCCTTTCAGAATAATGGTTTTACATTTTTTGAAATTGTTCAGGATAATGAAATACGTGACGCCTGTCTTTGACTCCTAAAACCTGAGCGCAAATAAAAATATTATCCATTAAAATTCAACCGGGAATGAAAAGAAAATTTTTAATTATTGCAACAATCACCTGCATATTTTTTACTGCCTGCCAAAATACTACAGACAATGAAACCAATGCCAGCGATGGGATTGACAGTGTTGATAGTATTGACCAAACAACAGTAACAGATATCCCTTACCAGTTGGCTGAAAATTATTTTGTAAAAAATACAGTAAAAAAACCGGACAATCCTAAAATTGAAACACAGGAAAAATTCAATGAGGTATTTGGAATGGCCACTACGATGGGCAAAAGCGGCAAACCAACTGATATCGATTTTACAAAACAATATGTAATTGCAGTAATTCTTCCCGAAACAGATATAAACACGACCGTCGATCCACTTAGTTTGCAAAAAAATGGAAAAGGAGAAATGACATTAACCTTTAAAATAACCGCCAGGAAAAAACAAACTTTTACAACGGTTCCCAATTTTGCGATCATCGTTGATAAAGCAGAAAATGGAAATTTGAAGTTGAAGGAGATAAAATAAAATTACAACCGCTGTAATTTTTTAACCAAATACAGAAAGGGAAAAAGGTAAATGAAAAGCTAACGGAATTAAACGAATAATAAATCCAAAGAAATGAAATTATTCACGGAGTTGTTAATAGCAATTATAGCACTGGAGCATTTATACTTTCTATATTTTGAAATGTTTGCCTGGGAAACTATTGGTAAAAAAACATTTAAATCTCTACCGGCAGATTTATTTAAACCGACAAAAGGTTTAGCTGCCAACCAGGGACTTTATAATGGTTTTTTAGCAGCAGGATTGACCTGGTCATTTTTTATTACTAACCCGGCGTGGGAAAGGAATGTGGGAATTTTCTTTCTTATTTGTGTACTGATAGCGGGTTTATTTGGCGCTTTAACAGCCAGCAAAAAAATATTTTTTGTGCAGGCTTTACCGGCATTGATTGCATTGATCTGTTTATTTATTACAAAATAAAATAGTGTGGAATAAAACATGCAACAATCCTTTCTCCCATAAATGCTTTCACCAAAAAAATATTTACATTAATAAATGGAAGTGAGAAATATCGCTGTAACAAACCTTAGGTATAACCTTATTGATTAAATATTATTTTTAAAAAGTGAAAACTGTCCTTTTTTTTATTGCTTCTTTTCTTATTCCCGGAATATTTTTCGGACAATCCCTCAATGCCCCATTGCGTTTCACCAATTACACAGTGGCAGATGGCCTGCCCAGCAATGTGGTAAGTGTTGTACTCCAGGACAGCAGGGGGTTTTTATGGATGGGCACCTCGCAGGGATTAGCGCGGTTTGACGGCCATAAGTTTATTGTTTATAATCATAGCCGTGCCGACACTAACAGTATGCCTTACGATAATGTGGAAAGATGCATAGAACTAAATAACCATCATTTACTATTTAATTGCAGAACCAAAATGTGGATGCTGAATCCTTTTAATCATCAGCAATATGCCCCTCCTGGTTTTTGGAAAAATAAAAATTATGCTTTAATATCCTATTTGAATGAAAATCTGGTAGGTATTGATTGCGGGGATAAAATCTATTTTACAGACATGAATTTGCAGTTGATAGATTCAGTAAATAATCCACTGCAGGGAAATGTATCTCTTTATTATTTAGGAAACAACAAAGTACTTCTTTCTAATCTCCATCAAAAGGGTTGTTATTCGATTGCCGAAAGGAAATGGGAAGAATGGAAAATAAAAGAAGAAGATTTTGGGAATAAAGAAGGGTATGGCGTTGTATGGGTTGATACAATAAATATTTTGATGTACATGTCAAATTATTTCAGTGGTATGTTTACGGTGAGTTATGATCCTAAAAATCACGCCTATCTTAAGCCACAGCGTCTGGCAAATATAGATAAAGGTGGGTTCATGGTTTGTAAAGACGATGCTTTAATGGTAAGCAGCGATGATAGATTAACTATTTTTCAAAAAGGTAAACCGACTGTATTTATTGATAACTCGCAAAATAATAATAACAACCTGCCGGCAGTAAGCGGTGAATTATTTGCGGATAATAATGGTAATTTTTGGGTTACCGGTCAAAATGGTGTCAGCCGTTTTAAATTGAATCAATCCATTTACCAATACTGGAAACTTCCCTATGCTGCCAACCCGGAATTCAGCACTAAATATGCAGGAAAGATTTGGATACACAGCGAAAATCATGGCAGCATTTATTTTGAAACCAATCTACAGCGGCTTCAGGTTATAGATAGCATTGGTATTGGTTATTGCTGGGGTGTAGTGCCAGTCAATAATCAAATATACATACACGGTAACGATTACTTTGGGAAACCCAAGCTCCCTGCCAATAATGTAAAACTGCTGGCATATAACATTCAGACAAAAAAAATTACGCAGCCTTCTTTTTTAAAACCTTATTATCATGATGCTGAATTAATCACCATGGTATTTCAAAGCCATAATGGTGACGTATGGTACAGCCTGAATAAAGGCAATGGTATTGTAAGACAGAAAGCCAATTCGAATGAATTCAGACAATACAGATATACCCATAACCCGGCACCTTTCAGTTTTCGGTATGTAAATAAGGCAGTGGAAGATTCCGTGGGCAACATTTATTTTTCAGTGAATAAAAGAACCGAAATATTAGTATGGAAAAAACAGGAAGAACATTTTGAAGAATGGAAGCCGGACAGCCTGTTAAATATGGCTGCCATTAGCTTTGGGCCTCTTGTGTACCAATTAATTGATAGCAAGCAAAATCTTTGGCTTAGCTATGGATCAACAGGTTTAATGCGGTATAACCTTCTTACAAAAAAAGGCAAATTGTATGAAATAGAGGATGGATTACCTGCAAACATAATTGGTAACATAGTAGCCGATGCTGATGATAATATCTGGATGCCTACTGTTAAGGGCCTGGTATGCCTGCTTGTTGCTACCAATAAATTTTTAGTTTTTACGGAGCAGGATGGCCTTCCCTTTACCAATTTTTATGAATCAAATGTTTTTTATGATAAAGATGACACCACACTTTATTTTGGAAATACAGGAAATTTATTCAGGGTAAAAACCAACGATTTGCTAAGAAGAAAACAACAGAATAATATCAGCCTGTACATAGACAGAATGGATGTAAATAATCAGCCTTATTCCTTTACAAATACTGATGACATTACATTAAAACCACATGAAAATAACCTGCAATTTAGTTTTACTATTGTTGACCTGGACAATGCAGTATCCAATATAAATTATGAATACTCTTTAACTAATACCAGCGATAAACCTTTCTGGCAAAAATTAAATGGAACAAATATCATCGCTTTTAACCAGTTAAATCCGGGCAGTTATTTCCTGCAGGCAAGAATGTTGGATGAGGCAAATAATACTTATGTTGAAGCAAGGAGCAAATTTCATTTTACCATCGCCACTCCCTGGAACAAAAGCTGGTGGTTCATTTCATTGGTTTCCCTCGGTATCTTGCTTGGTGTAGGGGCATTGATCAGGGCGTATTTTCTAAGACGCATTGAAAAACAAAGGGCATTAATTGAAAAGCAAACCGCATTGGTAAATGAACGCAAGCGAATCGCCTCTGACATGCACGATGACATGGGGGCAGGCCTTAGTCGTATCCGTTATATGAGCACAGGAATGAAAAATGAGATCAAAGACGAAGGGCTTAAAAAAGATTTTGATAAAATAATAATGAGCAGCGATGAACTGGTAGATAATATGAATGAAATCATTTGGGCACTAAATAGTAGCGATGAAAAATTGGAAAATGTACTTTACTACATTCGAAGCCAGAGTAGTGAAATACTTGATGCTGCAGGTATTACTTTTCAAGTCACCATGCCGAAAGTAATTCCGGAAAAAATACTAAGTAGTGAAGAAAAAAGAAATCTTCATCTCGTAGTAAAAGAAGCAGTGCATAATATCATCAAACATGCGAAGGCATCCGCGGTAAATATGGCCATACAAATTGACAATAATCTGCACATTACCATTAAGGACAATGGCATTGGTTTTATTGTAGATGAAAGCCGGCTAAAAGGAAACGGCATGGGTAATTTCCAAAAACGAATGGATAGTTTGAAGGGTAGTATGGATATTCAATCTGGTGCTAACGGAACAACTACTGTCTTTATAATTCCCATCTAATAAATCTTAGAGTGATAGTATTTTTTGATGTATTAATTTTATCAAATGATAAGCATCAGCATAGTTGAAGATCTGTCTGAAGTAAGGTACAGCCTGGAAAGGCTGATAAAAGAACAAGCCGATATGCTGTTGCTTTCATCATTTCCTAATGCGGAAGAAGCCAT
>JBDTEF010000185.1:0-4382 GCA_039922615.1 Ginsengibacter sp. | reverse complement strand
ATTATTTCATCTGATTTGTTGAAGATTCCTAAGGCAATAAAATTGAGCAGAGCAACGGTTGCTGTTATTAAACAAAATTTATTCTGGGCATTTATTTATAATATCATCGGTATTCCATTAGCCGCAGGGATTTTATATCCTTTTAATGGATTTTTATTGAATCCGATGATCGCGGGTGCAGCCATGGCATTGAGTTCTGTGAGTGTGGTGAGTAATAGTTTGAGGTTGAAAAATAAGAGATTGTAGGTATTTGGTTGTAGGTATTAGGTTTGCATCTCGCAAAACACCAACTACGGGTGAATTTCTTGAGAAACAATTGTGTTGCATTTTGCTAATATTTAAATAAACCTGAAATTTTGAAGTTTAGTTTTAGAGGTGCAAGAGCGCTGGCCCGGACAAACGCGCGGAGCGATCGCGTTGTCCTTGATTTTTTGTTTCTTTTGCATCAAGGCAAAAGAAAGAGCAAAAAAAATTATACATTATTACAAAAAAGACTTTAGAATTTTAAATCATAGTTTATAAGTAGTGATGTAATTCATGAAGTCGTAATTTGACTATTCGTAATTTGTAAGTTTTAATTCATAATTGTTTAAAAGAATGGCAAATTTCAGCTCCTTTTTCGTTTCAACACATTTATCTTGAGAAAACAAACGATATTCGCAATTCTTTAAACTTTAATTTATTTATTTGTTCAGTCTCATACTATTACCAAAATTGTAGCGGCTGAAAAAATGACAAAATTTATCGCAGATTATGAAAGATTTCTCATTTATAACTTCCTCTCATCCTTCTTATATTGAAAACTTGTATACGGATTTTAAAAAGGATCCTGAAAGTATTGATGCCGATTTGAGAAAATTCTTTGAAGGTTTCGACTACGCAAGTATTGGTCTCAATGGTAATGGAAAGGAAACGGGAACTGGAATAGGAACAGGAACCACTTCTATTACAAATATTGATAAAGAATTTGGCGTTTTTCAATTAATAAATGCCTATCGTAAAAAAGGCCATTTGATCGCCAAAACCAATCCCATCAGGGAAAGGAAAGATCGCCGGGCCGGTTTGGAATTAGCCAATTTTGGCTTAAGTGAATCTGATTTAAATACAACATTTGAATCGGGCAAATTTGCCGGAACGGGAAAGGCAACCTTACAGGTTATTGTCGATCATTTAAAAAAATGTTATACCGGGTCTTTGGGTGTACAATTTACTTACATGAATAATGCTGCAAAGACAGCGTGGATCATCAATGCAGTAGAAAAGACAATGTTGGAACCTGTTCCATTAGAACAAAAAAGAAGAATTCTTCAAAAATTGAACGAGGGTGTTATGTTTGAAAAATTTCTGCAAACAAAATATATCGGGCAAAAAAGATTTTCATTGGAAGGGGGTGAAAATACTATTTCTGCGTTGGATGCCATTATAACCGTCGCCGGTGACCATGATGTGCAGGAAGTAGTGATCGGGATGGCACACCGAGGCAGGCTAAATGTATTGGCCAATATCCTTGGAAAAACATACGAGCAAATATTCACTGAATTTGAAGGTAGTGCCAAAGTAGATACTACCATGGGAAGTGGTGATGTAAAATACCACATGGGGTTCAGTAGCGAAGTCACTACAGCTAATGGGAAAAAAGTCAATCTAAAACTTTCTCCAAATCCTTCTCATTTAGAAGCGGTAGATCCTTTGGTTATCGGGTTTGCCAGAAGTAAAGCAGATGTGATCTATGAGAGTGATTATGATAAAATTTTGCCGATCTTGATTCATGGCGATTCGTCTCTGGCAGGCCAGGGCGTTGTGTATGAGGTTTTACAAATGAGCGGGCTGGAAGGTTATAGCACAGGTGGAACATTACATTATGTGATCAACAATCAAATTGGTTTTACGACAGATTTTGATGATGCGCGAACTTCAGATTATTGCACCTCTCTTGCGGCGACTATCCAGGCCCCGGTTTTTCACGTAAATGGTGATGATGCGGAAGCCGTGGTAAAAGTCGCGCAGATAGCCATGATGTACCGCCAGGAATTCAATACAGATATTTTTGTTGATATGGTGTGTTACCGTCTTCACGGCCATAACGAAGGGGATGACCCAAAATTTACACAACCTATCCTTTATTCACTGATTGAAAAGCAGGCAAACCCACGGGAGAAATACGTAGAATGGCTTACAAAAAATGGTGAAGAGGAAGCGTCAAAGATTGCCAAAGAGATGGAGAGGAAGTTCTGGTCTGATTTGCAGGAACGCCTGGACGAAATAAAACAAAATCCACTTGGGTATAGTCACCAGAAGCCTGAGCTTTGGTGGAAGAGTTTGCGCACAGCAACAGAGGAAGATTTTCAATACTCCCCTGCTACAGCCGTTTCAAAAGAAGAAGTTGAGAAATTGTTCAAGGCAATCATGCGCTGGCCTGATGATTTTGCACCTTTGAAAAAGGTGAAAAAAATTCTGCAGGATAAAATTACTTTATTCGATAAAGAACAAAAATTCGACTGGGCTACCGGGGAATTACTCGCGTATGCAAGTATTTTAGATGAAGGCAAAGATGTGAGAATGAGTGGCCAGGATATTCGTAGAGGCACTTTCAGTCACCGGCATGCAGTTTTGAGAGATGAAAATAATGATAATTATTATAACAGGTTAAGCGAAATTTCGAAAGACCAGGGTAAAATGCGGATTTATAATTCATTATTGAGTGAATATGCCGTGGTAGGTTTTGAGTATGGCTACGCGATGGCAAATCCAAATTCACTGGTACTGTGGGAAGCCCAATTTGGTGATTTTGCGAATGGTGCCCAAATAATTACTGACCAGTTTATTTGTTGTGCTGAGCAGAAATGGCGCCGCATGAATGGACTTGTAATGCTGCTTCCTCATGGATATGAGGGGCAAGGCCCTGAGCATAGCAGTGGCAGAATAGAAAGGTTTTTACAAATGTGTGCAGAGCTGAATATGGTGGTGACCAATGTTTCCACTTCTTCCAATTTCTTTCATTTAATAAGAAGACAATTGGCCTGGGATTTCAGAAAGCCCCTGATAAATTTTTCACCCAAAGCCAACCTGCGTAATCCGGGTACTTACAGTAAAATTGACGATTTCACTTCAGGTGGATTTAAAGAATTAATTGATGATGAAACGGTAACGGATCCTGGTAAAATCACCAAAGTATTGTTGTGCTGCGGAGAAATTTATCATGAATTAAATGAAAGAAGAACAAAAGAAAATAAAGAAGAGATTGCATTGATAAGATTGGAGCAATTATATCCTTTGCCCCAAAAACAATTAGACGCAGTAAATAAGAAATATGCAAAAGCTATATGGTATTGGGTGCAGGAAGAACCTTTAAATATGGGTGCAGCATCTTTTCTACGTATGAATCTAAGTTCTATAAACTTTGGTGTGATCAGCAGGCCGCCAAGTGCGGCTACTGCTACGGGTTATGCTAAAGTGCATAAAGAAGAGCAGGAAGAGATTTTGAAAACAGCGTTTGAAATTTAATAGTTTATCATACAATATTTTTAGTAAAAAGGGAAACCTGCTAATGCCTGAGCTTTGCGTATTTCTTATTTTAGCTTAGGTTTGTAACATTTAAAATGAATTCATGGCAATAGAAATAAAAGTGCCTTCAATAGGCGAAAGTATCACAGAAGTTACCCTTTCAAAATGGATAAAAAAAGAGGGAGATTGGGTAGATCGTGATGAGGTAATAGCAGAGTTGGAAAGTGAAAAAGCAACATTCGAAATCAATGCAGAGCAGGCAGGTATATTACACACGATCGCAAAAGAAGATGATACATTAAATATTGGTGATGTAGTATGTACAATCGATAATGAGGCTGCGAAACCAGCAGGTGCTGAAAAGCCGGAAGAGGAGAAAAAAGAAGAACCAAAATCTGCTGAAGTAAAGCCTGAGAGTAAAGTTGAAGACAAAGAAAAAACAGATCAACCAAAAGAAGAGAAAAAAGATGTAAAAGCGACTCCGGTTGCTGCTGCAATGATGGCGGATAGAAAAGTAGATGTATCAATTATTAAGCCATCAGGTTCCCAGGGGAGAATTACAAAAAATGATGTGTTAGGTGCTTTGGAAAATCCTGGAAGGGCGTTAGGAAAAGAACTTTTTAGTCGGGAAGAAAGTCCTAAAAAGATGTCAAATCTTCGTCGCACAATCAGCAGAAGATTGGTAGAAGCGAAGAATAGTACAGCAATGCTCACCACTTTCAATGAAGTGGATATGAGTGCCATCATGGAGCTTCGGACAAAATATAAAGAGACTTTCAAGAAAACACATGAAGTTGGATTAGGATTCATGAGCTTTTTTACAAAAGCTGTTTGTTTCGCATTGCAGGAATGGCCTGCCGTGAATTCAAGATTAGATG
>JBDTEF010000184.1:0-22582 GCA_039922615.1 Ginsengibacter sp. | reverse complement strand
TTTAATGAAGATGAGTATTAATCATTGAGGAAGTTTGTGTTTTTAATCATCCTTTATGGTTGAAAGACTGAATAGTTGGATTGTTAGATTGTTAGATTGTTAGATTGTTAGATTGTTAGAAGAATAGATTGTTAAATGGTTGCAATAAAATTTACCATTACTATCTTTTTATTCATTTCTGAATATAAAAAAATGCTGCTCCAAACAGGGCAGCATTTTTATATTGACTTATTACACAGAAATAAAACTATTTTTCAGCTTGTACTTCCATTTGAGTGATTACCTCCTGCGTAACGCCTGTCATTGAAAATCCGCCGTCATGAAAAAGATTTTGCATTGTTACATATTTGGTAAGATCACTAAAAAGAGTAATGATATAATTCGCACAATCTTCGGCAGTCGCATTGCCCAATGGACTCATTTTTTCAGCAAAATCCATAAATCCATTAAACCCTTTTACACCACTTCCTGCAGTTGTGCGTGTAGGTGATTGTGAAATTGTATTTACCCTTACTTTATTTTTTATCGCATAGTGATAGCCAAAACTACGGGCAATACTTTCCAACAATGCTTTTGCATCAGCCATTTCGCTGTAATCCGGAAATACACGCTGTGCTGCAATATAAGTAAGCGCTATTACACTTCCCCACTCATTCAGAGCTTCGTGTTTCATCGCTGTAGCAAGCAAACGGTGTAAACTGGTAGCAGAAATATCCAATGTCTTCTGGTTAAAACCGTAATCAATTTCTGTATAAGATTTCCCTTTACGCATGTTCAAACTCATACCCACAGAGTGCAACACGAAATCAAAGCTTCCGCCAAAATGTTCTTTTGATTTTATAATCAAATTATCCATGTCCTCATTATTGCTAACATCACAAGGAATAACCGGCGCATTAATTTGCTCAGCGAGTTTATTGATTTCTCCCATTCGCATAGCCACGGGTGCGTTTGTTAATATGATTTGTGCGCCTTCTTCATGGCAGCGAACTGCCGTTCTCCATGCAATGGATCTTTCATCCAGTGCGCCAAAAATGATTCCTTTTTTTCCTTTTAATAGATTGTAAGACATGTGTTTTTATTTAATGAAAAATATTTATCAAAAATAGGGAAATATAGGTTGTGGGTATTAGGTTTTAGGTATTAGCAAGATTCAAATTTAATTTTCATTTCCTATTGAATAAAAAAGATTAACCATTGAAGTTCCTTAAACTTTTATTTCAAATTTAAAAGTATGAGCGAAGTCTTCAGAATTATGTCCAGTTGGACCTGAAACCTGATACCTGAAACCAAAAACTCTACAACCTACAACCTAATACCCAACACCTAACTCATCATCTCCCTGGCATTTTCATAAGCTGCTGCAGTTGGTTTGGTACCGCTCAACATCGTAGCAATCGCGGCAACTTTCTCCTCTTCATTCAACACCTTTATTGAAGTAACAATCTGGTTATTTTTCATTTCCTTAAAAACAAAAAAGTGTGTGCTGGCCTTTGCCGCAATCTGCGCTTGATGGGTTATCGAAATGAGCTGATGCTCCAAAGAAAGTTTTTTTATAATAATGCCGACTTGCCTTGCTGCTTCCCCACTAATGCCGGAATCAATTTCATCAAAAATGAGTGTGGGCAAATGAACACTCTTTGCCACCAATGATTTTATGATCAACATTATCCGGCTTAATTCACCACCACTTGCCACTTTTCTTAATGGTTCAAAACGGGATGTTTTATTGGCATTGAATAAGAATTCTATGGAATTGTTACCAAATTGATTCAATTCATTCAAAAGATTCATCTGCACTTTTAGCTGCGCATTTGGCATGCCAACCTGGCCCAATAATTTATTTACTTTCTCCTCAAATGAACTGATAATTTTAAATCTCTTTGCAGAGATTTTATCCGCCAATTCCAGCGCGTCCTGGTAATATTTTTTCGATTTCTTTTCTATATCTGCAATGGCCTCTGTGAGATTGGTTACTTCGTCCAATTTCTGCTGAAGTTCATTTTTAATATTCAGTAGCTGGGCGGTTTCAGTAACATTGTGTTTTTTCAAAAGATTGTAGCCGACCGCCATTCTTTCATTAAATGCTGCAATTCTTTCTTCGTCAAATACCACTTTATCATTGAGTGTACTTATCTCTTCAGCAATATCTTTCAATTCAATTTCAACAGATTTCATTCTTCCATATAGAAAGGCAGTTTCCGGTAAAATTTGCTGTAAAGATTGCAACTTCATTTGCATGCTTTTCAGTTGAGTATTTACCGGATCATCGCTTTCTTCCAGCTGAAAATACAATGCAGTAAGTGAAGACTTAATATTTTCTGCATTACTCAAGACACGAATTTCAGCATCTAATTTTTCAATTTCACCTTCACTAAAATTGGCTTCATCCAATTCTGTAAATAAAAATAGATTGTAATCGTATTCCTTATTGGCAGCAGCCTGAGCCATTGTCAGTTTATGCAATTCAGATAAGGTTGATTTATAGTTTTTATAATCAACCTGGAACTCCCCGATCAACTTAAAATTATCAGCCAAAGCATCTACGACTTCACGTTGAAAATCACTGTTGTTTAATTCAAGGGTATCAAATTGCTGGTGCAGATCTACAAGAAGAGATGAAAGCTGCTTTAGTTGTTGCAAGGTTACCGGCGTATCATTTATAAATGCCCGCGATTTACCAGTTATAGAAATTTCACGTCTGATCAAAATGTCAGATTCATAATCCAATTCATTTTTTTCAAAAAATTTCTTTACGGATTTACCATCGGTTCTAAACAAGCCTTCTATAATACATTTCCGCTCCTTATCCAGCAAGACAGAGGTATCGGCACGATCGCCAAGAATGAGACTTAGCGCTCCCATTAAAATACTTTTACCTGCACCGGTTTCGCCTGTAATAATATTTAAATGATTGGAAAAATTGATTTCAATTGAATCAATAATCGCGTAATTATTTATTTGTAATTGCTGAAGCATTTGTGGGTGGCAAATTACAATTTTTAGTTTGGTTTATTATCGGCAAAACAGTATCTGGCAAAACTTTGTTGAAAAAACAATGCTAATTTGTCCATTATTATTTTCTTTTGCAAATTGAGCATTATGGGTCTGACTAATTATTGATTATTTTATTATTTCCCGGAAAATTCAATCTCGTTAAAATATAGAAGATAATCCCGGACCAAAATCCCTGATTCTTTTAAATCTTTATCAGACCAGGGGCCGGTAGAAGAAACATCTTTTTTCAAAATAGAGCATGTCTCATCTTTGTCAGAAACTGACCAGGTCAGCCAACTAATATTGTTTTGCTCAGACCAGTCAATCCATTTTTGCCATTCAACTTTATCCAATGGACCATTGCCTGTGGATTCCATTCCCCCACTTTCAGAAATAAAAAGAGGCAGCCCTTTTGAAAGTGCATAATCTGCATGATCTCTTAATTCCTGGCCATGAGTAGCGGCATAATAATGCAGCGTGTACATTATGTTTTTAAAACCTTGTATTGGATCATCGGCAGCTATATGAATATCCTGGTCCCAATGCGGTGATCCTATTAATATTATATTACCCGCATCAATTTCGCGGATAGCTTCTATCACTTTTATAGAATAATTTTTTACCGTTTGCCATGTGTGATTTAATGGCTCATTAAATACCTCATAAATTATATTGGATAAATGACCATATTTATTAGCCATTTTCCTGAAAAAATCAATTGCCTCCTTTTGATGAATATGATGACTGTGCCAATCAATAATTACATAAATGCCTTCTTTTATCGCTGCATCCACAACTGCTTCCACACATTTTATGGCTAGTTCCGGTTCTTTGAGATAACTATTTTGTGGCTCTATACCCATTGCTGCTCTTATTACCGAACAGCCAAAATCTTTGGAAAGAGTATGAATTGCGCCCGCATTATAGAATCGGGGCCACCAGGTGTGCCAGCTTATACTTAGCCCTCTTAAAACAACCTTTTGCCCGTGCTCATCTTTTATTAACGTGCCTTCTACATGTAACTTACCATGTATTGATACGGGGCCAGGAAGCGGAATATTTTTCATTTTTTAAAAATTAATTACTTTAAACGCTTAGCGCTTTAAAATAAAATGAGGTATTTATCTACAACAAATATGGCTCCATCTCCCTAATAAAAAATCATATCCGCAAAAAAAGAAAACTGGTAGTTTCTTCATTTTGAAATAGATCCTGAATGTGATATTTCAAAGATTGGAAAAATTGATTTTAAATAAATCAATGATCGCGTAATTTTTTATTTGTAATTGCTAAAGCATTTGTCGCGTCAAATTAAAATTTAGTTTAGTTTCTAAATAATAGGTAGTGTTTTCCCGGTGAAATTCTGTAAAGCAAATTAACGGTGGCGAAGCGTTTAACTTAATAAAAAAAAATCTTTTTTCATTTTGATTTTAATCTGAAGATTAATGGTTTTATTTGGCACATATAATAATGCTTTTGAAATCCTGGAAACTCAGGTTTGTCAGCATTATAGAAATTCAAAATAACTTACATCAAAAGTATTAATGAAAAATAAAAATAGTAATGCCAGAAAATAAAATTCAATTCAGAAATGGTTGCCCTCTTCTTTTATTGGTAATCCTGTGCACATTCTCCAGTTGTAGTGGACAGAATACAAAAGCAATTGCCGGTCAATACAAGGATGGATCTTCAGTACTTTACATTTTTGAAGATAATACATTTATGATCCTGGCAATTAATTCGATGGAATTTGGAAAAGTAGCATTGAATGGACAACATATTGTATTAACGCCGCATAAAGAAAAACAAAAATTTGCGCTTTACGGCAGAAAAGTCAAATCCCGTGTGTATGGCAATACGATTATGTTCCAGGGTTTTGATCAGGGAAACGGACTAGTAAATTTACAGGAAAATAACAGCCCGCTAAAGGAAATGCAACGGGTATTTAACGCTGGCGCTAACTGCAGCAATTGGCCAAATTTTTACGATAATAACAGTGATCCCAAGGTGATATATTTTACTGAAAAAAATACTGACCTGGTCTTTGAATTTAAAATACCCGAGGGCTACAGGGATTTTGTTGCCTTTCGATTTGAAGACAAAGTGAATGTTGAATCAGTTTCTGCAACTGCTTCCCCGGATTTCAAAACAATAAAAATGAATGGAGATGATGAAATGATGAAAGAACCCCTGACAGAAGAGATAATGAATAACAAAAAAATGGGCATGTCAATGTATGAAAGAGTTTATCCCGGCGGTAAATATTATTATTGCAATCCTGCCTACAATATGTTTGAAACTGAGGGGATAGATATTAGCAATTATGAAAATATTGGTTTTGAAGGCGAAGGTATTTTCAGGTTATTGGGTCAAAACCAGGATGTAGGAGAACCTGGTTCTGATACCAGATTGGATTATGATTATCATGATGAAACCATTATTTACCAATATACAAGAATAGAGCCTACAGTAATTTTAAAAGCTGGTTACAAAATCATCGAGCAATCTTTGTTTATAGCCAATTGCAAATAATTTTTTACGCGGGAAAATTAGAAATATTACACAATTACCATTATTAAAAAACGGCAACCTATTTAGAAGGTAAATATTAATCAAAAAAAATTTACCTTTTTCCCATCATGCTTGTACTGGTTTTTAAAAGTTGTCGTGCGCAAGTAAAATCAGACATACTGTAGCATCACCAATGATTAATTATCAGAAAGAAATCTTTTAATGATAGATAGTCTGATTCCGTTGGTTTACAATAAGGAGATGAAAAATGACCGAACAGGAAATATTTATTCAAAAAGAACCGGAAGCCTGGCAAAACAAATTGTTTATTAAACATCTTTTTAAAAAGTCTGTTTAATAACTCCCAAAAATTTACAGTACAATTTGGAGTAAAGATGTCAACTTCATTTACCTATTTTTAAGTTCTTTTTTCACTGAATCATCGCTTTCACAATTAAAGCGTAACCGATGCTTTTTCGCTTTTATTTAATCACCTGCTTCCTGGTAATATACTTTAAGACAATTTCATTAAGCATTAACCAATTATTCAATTCTATAAAGCTTATTGAAGCATTGTATTTTTACAATCAATCCATAAAATAAAAATGACCGATTACGAAATATTCATTCAAAAAGAACTGGAAGCCTGGCAAAACAAAATGCTGCGTAAACCAGGTTTTTTTAATAATATTAGTAAAAAATTACAGGTAAAAATCAATTCATACATTCCCGAAAAAGTACACAAAGCGATAACGGTTACCATCAAACAAATGATTCGCGGCGTACTCTTTGGCGCAAAATTTACAACTTCCAAAAAGCTACTAAAGCTTGATCTTGAAACAACTGAAATAGCTGTAAAAAGTAAAATAAATTTCTATCGGAAAACAGCAGCAGTAGAAGGTGGAATCACCGGCGCCGGCGGCATTCTGCTCGGGCTGGCAGATTTCCCTATTTTAATTGCCATTAAAATCAAATTGCTTTTTGAAATCGCTTCACAATATGGGTACGATCTGAATGATTATAAAGAAAGGGTCTATCTCCTACACATTTTTGAATTGGCTTTCTCAAGTGATGTTCATCGAAAAAATATTTACTTAAAAATGACGAATTGGGAAGAAAAGAAACAGGATTTACCGGAAGACATCCATGAATTTGACTGGCGAAATTTTCAACAGGAATACCGCGATTACCTTGATCTCGCCAAACTTGCACAACTGATTCCTGTGATAGGAGCTCCTGTAGGCGTAATTGTAAATAACAAGCTGATTAAAAAATTGGGCATAACAGCAATGAATGCATACAGGATGAGGATCCTAAAAAAAGATAATCACCCAAATAATAAATGGTAGTCGATTATAATTAAAAAAAACTACGACAATTAATACATATTGATGAAAATGATATATTTTTAAATTACCTAACAAGGTCGATCGCAAAAAATCAAATTGATGCATTAGCATATGCCCATACTTTATAAAAAAATTAGAAAAGGGATTTTGTTAATGGCTATTTTTATTTGCCCGATAGTATCAAAAGCACAACAAAGATTACCCCAGCCATTCATTGATTCATCAGCATTTTCGCAAAAAAAAGCCGGAAATATTTGTGGCAATGATATGATGCTTTATAAGCTACGTCAAAAAGTAAATTACCGGGCAAAAGAAGATGAAATGAACCATCAAATATTAAATGCGCTCGGCTCTTTAGCACCGGATACTTTGATCCTTCCCGTTGTCATTCACATTATCAATCCGTCACCCTATTCTATTACCGACTTCCAGGTTATCAATGGTGTAAAATTATTGAATGATGCTTACAGTAAATCAGGTGTATATGCTGCGAGTGCAGGTGCCGATACAAAGATCCGCTTTTGCCTTGCACAAAAAGATCCTGGTGGCGGAAATACGACGGGTATTACACGAACTACTTCCTATTTCTCTAATCACGTAAATATGGATATAGAAGATGCCAAATTAAAAAACCTGATCCAATGGGATCCATCACGCTATATTAATATCTGGCTGGTCACCGAAATAAATGCAGAAGCATACGCAGATTTTAGTTGCGGAACCTGGTACCGCCTTGGCGTAGGAGGATACGCTACTTTGCCGCCTCTTGGCGGCTCTCTTGATGGCATAGTGATTACTTCATTTGGCACTTTGCTGGCGCATGAAATGGGTCATTATCTTGGCCTATACCATACGTTCGAAGGCGGCTGTTACAATTACAATTGCCAAACAGATGGAGATAGGGTTTGCGATACACCGCCCGATGGAACTGTGAGACCCTCTGCGGGATGTGCGAGTCCTACAAACTCCTGCAATACGGATACCTTATCTGCCTATTCAAATGGTTTTTTCCATACCGACGTACCCGATCAAATTGCCAATTTTATGGATTATGGAAATAGTGCCTGTAGTAATCAATTTACACAAGGACAGGCAGATCGAATGAAGGCTTCCGTAATTACACAGCGCCCTGGTCTTTTAGTAGCTGAATGCACCAAACCATGCACAGATAAAATCATAGCTGATTTTACACGAAGTATTAACTATTCTATAGTTGGAAATACAATCAATTTCACAAACACATCCACCGGCGCAACTAAATTTGAGTGGTCATTAAATGATGTGCTTACTGCTACAACAACTGATTTTAGTTATACATTCAATGCTGCAGGAAAGGATAAAATATCGCTTAAAGCCTTTAATACGCCGGGATGTTTTGCTGCCACTTTCGGTTATGTGATTACGAGCTGCGGCACCACTGCAAGATTTTATACTGATAAGAAAGCCATTGCATCCAAAGCCGGTATTTATACAGATAGTATTGTGTTTACCAATAATTCTTATAACGGATTTTCTTATCAATGGCTGATCGGGAATGACCAGGGTATGGGAGAGCATGTGGAAAGTACCAAAACGAACCTAACCTATGTATTTCCAACACCCGGGAATTATAAAATAAGGTTAGTAGCTACAAACGGTTCATGTTCAGATACTACTGACTATTACACATTGACTGTTATGGATCCTACTGCAGATGGCGTACCCTTTAGTGTTTCTTTATTATGTTATGGTTCCAATAAGGTGAAAGTATCTTTTTGTCTTGCAGATTATGGATTTGCACCCATCCCTAAAAATACGCCTGTCACTTTTTATGATGCGGATCCAAGAATGCCGGGGGCGAACAAATTATCACCAACGATGTACTTACCATCATCAGTGCCGGGAGGCAATTGCTATAATTGTTTTAGCCATATTTTAAATGTCAGTTATCGCGGCCTCGAAAAAGTTTATCTCTCATTCAACGATTCGGGAAAGGTGTCACCTTTGGTATTTCCCAATACATCCTTTATTGAAACAAATTATGCCAATAATACCATTTACACCCAAACATTAAGAACCACCGTTTCCAGTTTTATATGCCAGGGACAAAAATATTACGGACATACAACTTCAGGTACTTACATCGACACTTTAGCAAGTGTATTAAATGGTTGTGATAGTATACGTACCTTAATCCTTACCGTAAAACCAGTTGTTGCCACTTCTGTTACTACCTCTATTTGCAATGGCCAGAATTATGCAGGTCATACTTCATCAGGCACTTATGTAGATGTGTATTTGGCAGCAAATGGTTGCGATAGTACACGAACTTTACAATTGACAGTAAAACCTGTTTCGAAAACTTCTCTTTCGATATCAGTTTGCGAAGGACAATCCTATTTTGGACATACCCAATCGGGAACGTATGTGGATACCTATTTTGCTACCAATGGTTGCGATAGTATAAGGACAGTATATCTTAATGTAAAAGTAATTGCCAGGAAAAATATTATTGATACGATTTGCAATGGTGAGAATTATGCCGGACATACCACTTCCGGAACATTTACAGATACTTATAATGGTGTGAATGGGTGTGATAGTGTTCGCACTTTACAACTTACCGTGAATCCTGTATTTAAGACGACCGTTAGCACAGCAATTTGTAACGGGCAAAAATATGCCGGACACACACTTTCAGGAATTTATATAGATAATTACAAAGCTTTCAATGGTTGCGATAGTACCCGTACATTAAACCTTACGGTAAATCCTTTGAAATTTTCTTCTATAACCACAGAAATTTGCCAGGGTGAAAATTATGCAGGTCATACAAAATCGGGCAAGTACGTAGATGTATATCCCACTTACCTTGGCTGTGACAGTACACGAACCTTATACCTAACAGTGAAGCCTACCCGAAGTTCAAATGTAAATGCGGTGATTTGTGATGGGGATAATTATGCCGGCCATATCATTACTGGAAATTATGTTGACGTTTACACTGCCACCAATGGTTGTGACAGCACAAGGAATCTAACCCTTACCGTGAAAGCGAGAAGTTTTAAGGGAGTGAACGCATCTATTTGTGAAGGAGCATCTTACAGGGCCGGAGGACATCTTCAAACAATCACGGGAATATATTCAGACACATTATTGAACGCCGTAGGTTGTGATTCCATCATTACAACACAACTTACGGTAAATCCACTTCCCAAACCCAACCTGGGCGAGGATCGTGGCGTTTGTATCGGAGATAAGATTTCGCTGGATCCTGGGAGTTTTGTTAGTTATAAATGGCAGGATGGCAGCATCAACAATACTTTTACAACCAATACTGTTGGCCGGTATTCTGTATTGGTTAGTGATAATTTTGGTTGTAAAGCTTCGGATACAATGTTCGTTTTGAGAATAGATCCATTGCCACGTAATTTCCTGAGATCAGATACAAGCCTTTGCAGAGGTAATGTAGTAAGTTTGAATGTGCGCGGATACAAAGATTACATGTGGAGTACAGGGAGTACCATGCCTACCATTGATGTGATTAATGCAGGCACTTATCTTTTAAATGTTACAGATTTAAACGGTTGTAAAGGAATAGACTCTGTAAAAATAGATTACTATAAATGTGCTACGCTTTGGCTACCAAACGCTTTTACACCAAATCGCGATGGGCTGAATGAAGTATTCAAACCTACATTTCCAGCACCGGTAAAAAATTATAAAATGCAGATCTGGAATCGAAATGGCAACCAGGTTTTTGAAACCACTAATTATTTGATGGGTTGGGATGGACAGTTTAGGTCGGAGTTACAACCAATAGGCGTGTACGTGTACGTTATCAGTTTTACCGATATTGATGGAAAGGAAACAATGAAGAAAGGAATCGTTACGTTGGTTAGATAAAAACAGGCATAACTTAATCCACTTACGTCCGGTTACTGTTTTTTAAATCAGCTAAATTTTTTCTTTTTTAATAATTTGATGAAGTCAAATTGAAACTTTAGTTGATCCATTTGTTAAACCTTCAATAAGCACATTTTACAATAAAAAATAAAAATCCGACATTAATGATTCAAAAAAATATACGACCATACGCTTAAACACTTATCTTTAATTTTCAGAGAAAAAAGGATGAAAAAGACTATTGCTTTATTGAGTTTGTTTTTAAGTTTGTCACTATTTATAAAGGCGCAAGACCCTCATTTTTCGCAATTTTTTGCTTCACCACTTACGTTAAATCCTGCCTTCACCGGCAGATTTGATGGTACACTTAGGGTGTCAGGAAATTATCGGAATCAATGGCCCGCATTTAATAATGTGTATACTACATCAACTTTAAGTGTAGATTTTGGCATTTTAAAAAACAAACTTCCTGATTATGATACCTGGGGAATTGGCATAATTGCGCTCACAGATAAAGCCGGTGGCGGCGTACTAACTAATAATTATGTAGGATTATCAACATCTTACCACAAGGCCTTGGACGAAAATGGATTTAAACAAATAGGATTGGGTTTCCAGGGAACGTATGGACAAAAAAGGCTGGACAAAAATAAATTACTTTTTACGGATCAACTTACTCCCTTTGGTTTTACTGGTGTTACAAAAGAGATCTTCAGCGATGATATTCTCAATATTAATTACCTGGATATAAATGCAGGTTTATTATTTTCTTCCTCTACAGATGAAAGTAATAATTTCTATGTGGGCGCATCTATGTATCATATCAACAGGCCGAAAGAAAGTTTCCAGGGTGGCAATTGGAATGTTTTTCCCAGGACTACTTTTAGTGCCGGCGGATTTTTTCCTGTTTCTGATATTCTTACACTTCATACCAGCGCCATTTATCAATATCAGAGTGAGGCCACAGAGGCTGTTATCGGCGGGGCATTATCTGCATCTTTCGATGAACAAAGTGAAAATCCATCCAATGTATATGGCGGATTATGGTATCGCATCAATGATGCGGTGATTCCATATATAGGTTTAGAATTTGGAGGACTTAGAATAGGCGCCACTTACGATATAAATGTTTCTAGCTTAAAAGCAGGTTCTCAAAGCAGGGGCGGTACAGAAATTTCCCTGATCTATATAAAAAAACCTGCCGGGTATAAGGGAATACCTTGTCCTAAATTTTAAAAGATCGGATAGGCAAGAAATTGTAGAGAGGCTTTCGATACATTTTCCATAATTACAAATTGCGGTGGAAACGATAGGCCTAATAACTTTCCACATTTTAGTAAATTACGCTCTGAATTTTATTGCTTTTATTTGCAAAAAATACCTTGTCTAAAATAATCACTTTGTTACGGAAAGATTTGTTGCTCGAATTACGACAACAACATACTTTCTTTGGTATTTTATTATATGTAGCATCCACCATTTTTGTATTATTTCTTGCCATTGGCCATCCCGGAAGTGAAGTCTACAATGGTCTTTTTTGGGTGATACAGTTATTCGTTTGTATCAATGCCGTGGCCAAAAGTTTTTTACAGGAAAGCAAGGGAAGAATGTTGTATTTCTATACCATCTCCAGCCCGGTACATTTTATTATTTCAAAATTAATTTACAATGTGATCGTGATGTTGTTGATGGCATTGGTTAGCCTTCTTTTATTCAGGATTTTATTGGGTGATCCTGTCAGCGATTTTTATCAATTCATTGCGATCGCCTGCCTCGGGGGATTTAGTTTAAGTCTTGTTTTTACTTTAATGTCGGCCATTGCAGCCAAGGCCCAACAAAATGCTGCGATCATGGCTATACTTGGCTTTCCGCTTATAATACCCCAACTATTATTATTGATTAGGTTATCCAAATCGGCTTTTGGCGAAGTATTCCGCGAAGGAGCATTACTCCAGATTTCGCTTTTACTGACAGGATTAAATATTCTTGTAATTGTATTGGCGGTAGTACTTTTCCCCTTCCTGTGGAAAGATTAATTTTATTTAATCTCTTAACACAGTTTAAACAAAATTTTAATTGTCAAAGAATCTAATTAAAAAATGGCCTGCATAATTTTTTGGCTTTACTTTTTTGGAACAATAAATCCTAATTCGTAAACTAAAAATGAATATTTAGTTATAATTTTGCCAACCCTTTCTTAGAAGAAGTTTAATATAATGCATATGAAATTAAAATGGTGGAAGATTCTCTGTATCACCTTGTTATTCTTCACTTTTATCGCCGGCTTCTTAGTTAAGGTTCCTATTATTGGCAATTTGTATGAAAGTATTCGTAATTTTTTCTTCCATGTTCCCATGTGGTTTGGCATGATTGCTTTATTATCACTTTCTTTATACTTTTCAATAGCCTATCTCAGAACGCAGAAGTTGAAATATGATATTTATGCTGCCGAATTTGCAAAAACAGGAATCGTATTTGGTATTTTAGGATTGATAACCGGTTCGATTTGGGCGAGATTTACCTGGGGCGAATTTTGGAGTAATGATCCCAAACAAATGGCGGCAGCTATTGCAGTTTTAATTTATTGTGCATATATAGTTTTACGCGGTTCTATGACTGATATCGACAAAAGAGCACGCGTAACAAGCGTCTATAACATATTTGCTTATTTTATTTACATACCCCTTATCATGATCTTACCAAGGCTGGTTCAATCGCTGCATCCCGGCGGAATGGAAGGCGCCCAGGGCGGTGGCAATCCTGCAATGGGTGGTGGTAGCCTGGACCCTGCAATGAGAATGATCTTCTGGCCGGCAGTATTTGGCTGGATTATTTTAGGTATCTGGATCAGCAATCTCAAAATCAGGATTTCCTTATTATCCTATAAAAATATTCTTAATGGTTAAATCCAATTTAAGGCGTTTATGCCTGACTGTTAGTACGTTCTTTTTATCTTCGTTTATTTGGGCTCAGACTTCGCCGGATACATTGCCTGTCACAACTGATACAGTAATGAGAAGCAATGATAAAATTTATGTGGTGATGGCAGTTTGTATAATCATTCTTGTAGTATTTTTTCTATACCTTATCAGAATAGATATAAAAATTTCTAAAAAAGAAAAAATAGTGTAACCTTACAGAAAATTCAATTTTATCATTTATTTATAAAAGAAAATATCATGTCATCAAACCCAAATTATAGCTTTTTCGAAAATGTCGAAAAAAGCTTTGATAAAGCTGCCGTATTTACTGCCTGGGATAGCGGTATTCTGAAGCAGATTAAGCAATGTAACAGTGTACTTCAACTTCGTTTTCCTATAAAAAGAGAAAGCGGAGAAATTGTAACGCTGGAAGCATACAGGGTTCAGCATTCCCACCATAAAACACCTTGTAAAGGTGGTATTCGATTTAGCAATTTCGTGAACCAGGATGAAGTGATGGCCCTGGCAGCTTTGATGACTTTCAAATGTGCCATTGTCAATGTACCTTTCGGCGGCGCTAAAGGTGGCATAAAAATTAATCCAAGAGAGTATAGTGCTTATGAATTGGAAAAAATTACGCGCAGGTATACTGCAGAATTAATTAAGAAGAATTTTATAGGACCGGGAACTGATGTACCTGCACCTGATTATGGTACCGGGGAGAGAGAAATGGCCTGGATACTGGATACATATGTTGCCATGCGTCCCGGTGAAATAGATGCTGCAGGCTGCGTTACAGGAAAACCTGTCTCACAAGGTGGCGTTCGCGGAAGAAGAGAAGCCACAGGATTAGGCGTTTTCTATGGCCTTTCAGAAATTTGTAATATGCCAACATTGATGGAAAAATTAGGTTTACCATTGGGCATCAAAGGCAAAAGAGTTTGTGTACAGGGAATGGGCAACGTAGGTTATCATGCAGCCTTGTTTTTTCAGCAGGCGGGCGCTATAATAGTTGGTATTGCAGAGTTCGAAGGTTCTATCTGGAGCAACGAAGGATTAGATGTAGAACAGTTATTTCTACATCGTCAAAAAACCGGTTCTATATTGGATTTCCCCGGATCTACCAATTTTGAAAACAGGCCGGATGCATTAGAAATGGATTGCGATATATTGATTCCTGCTGCGCTTGAAAACGTGATCAATGGTGGTAATGCAGATAGGATAAAAGCAAAAATTATCGGCGAAGCAGCCAACGGCCCACTTACGCCTGAAGCTGATGACATTTTAAATGCGAAAGGGGTTCTTATTGTACCTGACATGTATTTAAATGCCGGTGGAGTAACAGTAAGTTATTTTGAATGGCTCAAAAACCTAAGTCATGTTCGTTATGGCCGTTTGGAGAAAAGATTTGATGAGAATATGAACAAACATATTGTGGATCAAATGGAAGAATTGTCCGGAAAGTCAATAAGTACTGCAGACAGGGAGTTTATTTTGAAAGGTGCTGATGAAGTAGATCTTGTGAGGAGTGGCCTGGAAGAAACGATGATTGCAGCTACACGGGAGATAGTTGATATCTGGCAAAAGAATCCATCGATTCCGGATATGCGCACTGCGGCCTATGTTTGCGCTATTAATAAAGTGGCTACGTCCTATGCTGAATTAGGCATATTCCCGTAAATAAGATTTTTAATTTTTTAAACAAGTTCTTTTTGATCATCATTTTGATGGTCAAAAAGAACTTTTTTTATTTGGAATAGTTACCAATAAACTGTTGTAGAATGTCCTTATCATCCCAAGATTCCAAAATCCGGTAACTGGTCAATTTGAAAAAACTGGCCTTCCTCTTTTTTAAATCCAAAGGTGTAACTACCATTGGTAATAATCAGATAATCCGCAGGTAAAGTAATATGGTACCGAAGTATTTGTGCTAATGTATTTTCAGAAAGTGCTACATTCATTTCCTTACATTCAATGATCATCCATGGTGCAGTTTTGCGGTTGTACACAACTATATCGCACCGCTTTTTTAATTCTCCGAGTTTTATTTCCTTCTCAATAGCAATAAGAGAAGCAGGATAATTTTTGGAAATAAGTAAATATTGAATAAAATTTTGCCTTACCCATTCTTCCGGCGAAAGGACAAGCCATTTTTTTCTGATCACATCAAAAACTTCGTGTATGCCTGACTGTTGTCTTATCTTTAAATCATTTCCGGAAAATTCAATTTTAATCATTCGTTTACTTTCAATTGCCTGCCTGATAAAACTAATAATTATTATTGGCCTGGCAATTTTTGAGAACAGTATTGCATCAGACCGAAGAACTAATAATTTGTTAACATGCTATTTCCTATTTTAGGATCGGTCAAATAACAGAATATTTTCAAATTAATCCTCCCTAAAATCGTATATTTATTTTATTAGTTAAAATAAGCCGATTAAAAAAATGAAGACAAAAAAAGAGATAGTAGAAAACTGGCTACCGAGGTACACTGGAGAAAAATTGAAAAATTTTGGAGAATATATTCTCCTGACAAACTTTAGTAATTATGTAAACATGTTTGCCCATCTAAATAATGTAGAGGTGGTCGGAATGGATAAAGCCATGCAATGCGCTACTGCAGATAATATCACCATTATCAATTTTGGTATGGGAAGTCCGGGTGCCGCTACTATTATGGATCTATTGAGTGCTATTGAACCAAAGGCCGTTTTATTCCTGGGGAAATGTGGTGGGCTCAAAAAAAGAAATAAGATCGGTGACCTTATTTTACCGATCGCCGCACTTAGAGGAGAAGGTACTTCCAATGATTATTTTCCACCTGAAGTACCTGCCCTGCCTGCGTTTGCATTGCAAAAGGCAATTTCTACAACCATTCGTGATAATGCCTGCGATTACTGGACCGGTACCGTATATACGACCAATCGAAGAGTATGGGAACATGATGAAACCTTTAAAGCGTATTTAAGAAAAATTCGCGCCTATGCTGTAGATATGGAGACGGCTACCATTTTTACTGTTGGATTTTATAATAAAATTCCAACAGGTGCTTTGTTGCTGGTGAGCGATTCACCAATGGTACCTGAAGGTGTAAAAACCAGTGAAAGTGACGCCAGCGTTACTGCCCAATTTGTAGAGAAACATTTACAGATAGGAATAGATTCACTCAAACAATTAATTAATGATGGACTTACTGTCCGACACCTGAAATTTTAAATAAATAATTGAAACATTACCATCAGGATTTGTCGAATTATTTATCCGAATTACATCCAGTTAATCCTTATCCATTCAATGTCATTTCCACTTCTTCAGATTGAAAACCTTTCCGTTGATTTTGTAACTGATTCAGGACGCACTTCTGCCATCAAAAATATTTCATTTGAAATATTTAGGGGTGAAACGGTCGCTATTGTCGGAGAGTCAGGATCAGGAAAAACGGTGACCTCATTATCTGTTCTACAATTACTCGCTTCCCCTCCGGCGGAATATATTTCCGGGAAAATTTTATTTTCCGAATCAGGATCAGAACAAAAAGATCTCTTAAAAACAGGAGAACAAGAATTAAGAAAAATCAGGGGTAACCGAATCTCCATGATCTTCCAGGAGCCAATGACATCGTTGAATCCCGTAAAGACCTGTGGCAGCCAGGTAATAGAAGCCATTCGCATTCACAACAATATTTCCAAAAAGGAAGCAGAGAACAGAACAATAGCATTATTTAAGAAAGTTCATCTTCCTGATCCTCCGTCTATGCTTCACCGTTACCCTCACCAAATAAGCGGCGGTCAAAAGCAAAGGGTGATGATTGCCATGGCGATGAGTTGTAATCCCTCTTTACTTATTGCTGATGAGCCTACGACTGCATTAGATGTAACTGTGCAAAAGGCAGTTTTGAAATTGATAAAAGATTTACAGGTTCAGCAAAATATGAGCGTGGTGTATATCACGCATGATCTTGGCCTTGTCGCAGAAATTGCAGATCGAGTAATCGTGATGTACAAGGGAAATATAGTAGAAACAGGAAATATTAAAGATATATTTACCAATCCTCAGCATCCGTATACAAAAGCACTACTTAGTTGCCGCCCCACCGCTGCATCCAAAGGAAAAAAACTACCAATAATAAGTGACTTTTTAAATCCCGGATCAGATAATATTGAACCCAAACAACCTGATAAATTTAAAATTTCGGAAAACATCCCTGTAGAACAAAAGATGTTGCAATTAAACTCCGAAGCACACCTTAAGGTAGAGCATCTGAAAGTTTATTTTCGTACAAAAACCAATTTCTTTGGAAAAGTTTTGGGTGAATTTAAAGCAGTAAATGATGTTAGTTTCGAAGTGAAAAAAGGGGAAACGGTAGGCCTTGTTGGAGAAAGTGGCTGCGGCAAAACCACATTGGGACGCGCTTTGATCAGGTTGATAAAACCAACTGCCGGCAACATTTATTATAACCAAAAAAATATTTCTGATATACCCGATGAGCAGATGAGGAAAATGAGAAAAGATATACAAATCATTTTCCAGGATCCTTATGGATCATTGAATCCACGCCTGACGATAGGAAGCGCTATCAATGAGCCTATGAAAATTCATGGCATATTACCCACAGAAAAACAACGCAGAGAAAAAATAGAAGAACTTTTACAGAAAGTGAATTTAAAACCGGAATTTTTTGACCGCTATCCACACGAATTCAGCGGAGGACAAAGACAAAGAATTTGTATTGCCCGCGCATTAAGTCTCAACCCGGATTTTATCATTTGTGATGAAAGTGTTTCTGCACTTGATGTAAGTGTACAAGCGCAGGTATTAAATTTATTGAATGATCTGAAAAATGAATTAGGCTTTACTACCATATTTATTTCTCATGATTTAGGGGTAGTACATTATATCAGCGATCGTATCATGGTAATGAATAAAGGTAAAATCGAAGAAACAGGCACTGCTGATGAAATATATTATCATCCACAAATGGAATATACACAAAGATTGATAGCATCTATTCCGAAAACCATGATTATATAGGTTGTGGGAATTAGGTTTTAGGTATTAGGTTGGGAATTTTGCACTGCGCTTAATTAATTAGCAACTGACGGACAGTGTAGAAATTGCTTAATGAGCTTTTTAAATAACTGCCATTCCCGGTAAGATTTGGCGGATTAGATACTAATTGGTTAATACATTATTTAACCCTAATTTGCCGCCACTTTATGAATCAACCATTAGAAACTCCCGTCGTTATTATTGGCGCAGGTCCGGCAGGTGCGGGCGCTTCCATCTTCCTCTCTAAATATGGAATTCCCCACATTATTATTGAAAAAGCAACTTTTCCGCGGGATAAAGTATGTGGTGATGCGTGCAGTGGCAAGACTTTATTTGTGCTAAGAAAAGCCAACCTGGAATGGGCACCGGAAATATTTTCCCAACAGGATAAATTTCTTCCCAGTCATGGTATCACATTCGTCGCACCTAATGGAAAAGCCATAGAGATCCCTTTCGGTGGACCCAAAAAACCAGGCGAGCTTACTGCAGGATTTACAACCACACGACTAACATTTGACAACTTTTTATTTGAAAAACTGGATAAAAAATTTGCAAACATTTTCCAGCAAAGCAGTATAAAGAAAATTGAAAAATCAGAACAGGGAATCAAGGTTTTATTTACCCAAAATGGAATTGATTATGAAGTAAATTCAAAAATAATCATTGGTGCAGATGGAGATAAAAGTATTGTACAAAAGACATTAGACAATTCACGATCATCTCCGAAAGCCTATGCAGTTGGTTTACGTGCTTATTACAAAGGTGTAACCGGTATGAATGACAATAATTTCATAGAACTTCATTTTCTACCGGAAATGTTACCGGGATATTTTTGGATATTTCCCTTACCAAACGGCATGGCCAATGTAGGCGTCGGCATTCCTTCAGAAAGGGTGAGAGACAAGAAAATTAATTTACGGGAACTGATGCTAAAAGTGATTCGGGAAAATCCGACGATCAGTGAACGATTTAAAAATGCTGAATTAGTTGGAAAAATTCCTGGCTGGGGACTTCCTTTGGCCATAAAACCACATGCTGTTTCCGGAGATAATTATTTATTAGTGGGAGATGCCGCTTCCCTGATCGATCCCTTCAGTGGAGAAGGCATTGGTAATGCACTTTACAGCGGAATGATTGCTGCCGAAACGGTTCAAAAAGCAATCGCAGCAGGCAAATATGATACTGCGTTTTTTAAAGCAAATTTTGATGATACTCTTTACCGCAAAATAGGCAATGAATTAAAATTGAGTGCTACTTTACAATGGCTGTGTCGTTTTCCATGGTTGTTTAATTTCGTAGTAAATAAAGCGAAAAAAAGTCCGGCATTAAGTCAGACAATGAGCAGCATGTTTTCTGACCTTGATCTACGTGCACAACTCAAAAAACCATCCTTTTATTTAAGAATTCTCTTTAATAAATAAACCTGAATTGTCTTTCAATATTAAGACACCTATAAATCTTAAAATGATAAGCATGCCAAATAATGAATTAATAAATTGATAAAAGAAGGAATATGAATCAGCTGATAATTATATTTTATTGCAGATATTTTTAAAATTCCTCATCAATATAAAGGATCAAAGGACCTTGGAATTTATTTGTTTGAAGCCTGGAGGTTCATGTTAAGAAATCATTATCAATAAAAAAAGCTTCTTATCAACTGGGTGAAGTACTAATTTTGCGCCAAACCTAATAAATGTCATTTAATTCCATTTTAAAGATTTTTCTTCCTAAAGACAAAATATTCTTTCAATTATTTGAAAGTGTATCAGAAACGGTGATTCAGATGGCAGCCAAACTCAATGAGTTGGTTCACCAAAATGATTATGACAAAAGAGCTATTCTCATTAAAGAAATTGAAGACCTGGAACATATCAATGATGATCATACTCATCGGATATTTACTGAATTAGGTCGTAATTTTATTACACCTTTTGACAGGGAAGACATTCATTACCTGGCTACTGCATTAGATGATATATGTGACTACATATATTCTGCCTCTAAGAAGATCAACTTCTATAAAGTGAACCCGGATAATCCTACTTTTCATAAAATGGCAGACCTTATTCAAAAAAGCTGTCTTGAGGTAAGGAAGGCAGTTGCTGAGTTGAGAGATATGAAGAACTTACGTAAAGTAACAGATGCAATGGTTGCGATCAATAGCATTGAAAACCAGGCTGACGATATTTTTGACCTAAGTATAGAAGCACTTTTTGAGAATGAACCAGATGCCAAAGAGGTTATTAAAATAAGAGAAATATACCAGGTGATGGAAATAGTTACTGATAAATGTGAAGATGCAGCAAATGTGATTGAATCCATTATTATTAAATATGCCTGATAATTGGTGCATAAACGGATATAATTTACTTTTTATATTTTTTTCAATTTCCAAAAAAGCAGTTTAGCTCATTAGCAAATTCAACATGACTTTCATCATAATCATTATTGCCCTTGCACTTATTTTTGATTACATAAATGGTTTTCACGATGCTGCTAACTCAATAGCCACTATTGTTTCAACCAAAGTATTGACACCTTTCCAGGCAGTTTGCTGGGCAGCATTTTTTAATTTTGTAGCTTTTTTTATATTTAAAGAACATGGCGTAGCCAATACCATTGCTAATACGGTGAAGCAGGAATTTATCACACTTCCGGTGGTATTTGCAGGCCTTATAGCTGCCACAATCTGGAATTTATTTACGTGGTGGTATGGCATTCCTTCTTCCTCTTCTCATGCATTGATTGGCGGATTTGCAGGGGCAGCCATCGCTCATGCCGGTTTCTCTTCTGTGAATGCAGCACCAATTATTAAAATAGTATCATTTATTTTTATTGCGCCTGTTGTGGGAATGGTGATGGCTTATATCATTTCACTTTGGTTCATCAATTCTTTCCGAAAAGGAATGATTCCTAAAATAATTTCTTTAGTAGTGATCGGATTAATTGTTCTTTTTCTTAGGGAGGTTTTGGTTACTGACAACAGTTTGATTACTTCTCATTATAAAAACTATTATTTAAGAGTGGTCTTCTTTCACGCTAATTTTAAATTTGTATTATTGGCATTTATCATTTTTGTAATGGCCATATTTACTTTCTATTTAAATAACCTTAATACAGCAAAAGCGAATAAATGGTTTAAGAAATTACAATTGCTATCTTCTGCTGCATTCAGTCTTGGTCATGGTGGTAATGATGCCCAAAAAGTGATGGGAATTATTACGGCTGCCCTGATTGCTCATGGTTCAATTAAAACATTCGATGAAATGCCGGTATGGGTTCCCCTTGCTTGTTATTCCGCTATTGCATTGGGTACTTTAAGCGGTGGTTGGAAGATCATTAAAACAATGGGAACAAAAATTACAAAAGTCACCCCATTTGAAGGTGTCGCTGCTGAAACCGCCGGCGCTATTACATTATTTGTCACCGAGGCATTAAAAATTCCTGTAAGTAGTACTCACACAATTGCCGGATCAATTATTGGTGTAGGCGCAACCAAAAGGCTGTCAGCTGTTCGCTGGGGAATCACCGTAAGTTTGCTCTGGGCATGGATCATAACGATTCCCATCAGTGCATTACTCGCTGCTGCGGTTTATTTTATCGTCCATTTCTTTATTTGATTTGAGCCCTTCATTATTGCCATCATTTAATTTAATGGTAAATCACAATTAATTGAACAGCCATTTACCAGTTAATAATTCATGGAATTATTTTACATCTCTACCTGGTATACTTTGTTTAATATTTCTGATACATCACTTTGCCTTTAATTCTTTTACTTTGTAATTATGAAAAAAATACTTGTTACAGGAGGCTGTGGATATATAGGAGCTCACACTATTGTGGATTTGATAGAAAACAATT
>JBDTEF010000183.1:0-14267 GCA_039922615.1 Ginsengibacter sp. | reverse complement strand
AGCATGGATTGAAACTGTAATGCCGGGGCGTTATGATTTGGCCCAAACTGCTTCACATCATCATCATAAATAAAATTAAGACCCAGACTTGCTGAAAGTACCTTAGACAATTTAGCAGCAAACAAATTGTTCATCATTACATCTACGTTTTGTGGATTGTGGCTGTAATTCGAAAATAAATCAAGCCTTCCGTTGTAGGTAATTGTCTTGTTCAGATTGTTTAAATAAGTGATACTTGCAAAAGCACCGATTTCGTTTCTCACTTTCTTTCCGGGAATTACACCGTATTTTGGCGCAAGTGTATCGTTGTTTACAATAGTCCACCGGGAAGTAAGCGGTGAAACAAAAATAGATAATCCCGGCACGGGTTTATAATCAAGGCCAAGACTCAATAATACATATGCAGGCGCCAGGAAATCGGACAACAAATTTTTACTTCCATCAGTGTTGTAAGCGTATCCTTTTGAAAATTGAGAATGAAAATTGAACAGCCCTGCCAAATCTAATTTAGGGTTTAATGCATATCCTGCTTTTGACAATAGATCAATGCGGTCATCATTTTTCCTGGTACCGGAACTGGTCGTATTTACAAGTCCGTAATTAAAATCAACCGTATTATCCCAGCTATATTTTCCTTTCTTATAAAAGGCGTGAAAACCAAGATAGGTAGCAACAGAAAGTGAGAAATTATCACCTCCCGCAGCCCAATTACTTTGGCTACCCTGGCCAAAATTAAAATTGAATAATCCGCCGGTATTCCAGTATTTGCTACTGTCAATTTTATCTTTTTTTATCACTTTGTTTGTGCCGGATTGTAAATCTTTTATTGTTGGATCCTGGGCAAAGCTATTATTACCAATGGCCAATAAACTGATCATTAAAATACCGGTAATGATTTGGAATCTGAATCTCATTTTCATTTGTATTATTTGAATTGGTGACAAAAATTAAGTAAAGAATTGCCGTGAAACAATTGCCGAGGTATTTTAATTGTTGTTCAAACATTTTTTTAGGATTGTCATTTCACGCGGTAAAATTATTGATTTTACCAGACCTGTGAAAGAATGATGATCATGAAAAAAAATTTTAACTGAGCTTATTGAAGGAAAATAATGAGCAATATTTCCCATGTACTTCATAGGTAAAAAAAGAAAGATAAAAAATGCATACATCGGAAATGCATGCTGAATTAGCTCAGCCTATTATATTCCTTCAATTACAAAACAGAATAATCATGCACGTGCCATTTGCCTTTTTGAATCCCGGAAAATTATCAGCAATTAAAAATAAAAGTTTTTTAATTGCTTGTCAGATTGCAAATATTAATGCGCGTGCCTTCTTTTTATAATGCCGCCGGCTGCTTCTTTAATTGTATTTGCATACACAAAGGCTTTGGGGTCTACATCATAGACAAGGTTTTTTAATTTACGCATTTCCATTCGTGAAATAACCGTGAATATAATATCAACTTCTGTACTCACATCAAAATTGCCCGGTAAAAAGCCGCGTTCACCTTTGTACACTGTAATTCCCCGGCCCAGGTTATTCACCAATTCATATTTTATTGTTTCACTTTTCCCGGAAATGATCGTCACTCCCGTAAAAGCTTGAATCCCTTCCACCACATAATCTATGGTGCGAGTAGCAGCAAAATACGTAAGGATCGAATACAGGGAAGTTTCGATACCAAATTTAAATGCAGCAATTCCAAAAATCACGATATTTAATGCAAGAATGATTTCGGTAATGGTAAAGGAAGTGCGTTTTAAAGTATACAATGCCAACACCTCAATGCCGTCAAGTGCTGCACCGGCTCGCATTACCATTCCTATTCCCATGCCCAGGAAGATGCCTCCAAAGACTGAAACTAATAATTTATCATGGGTAATCGCATAATCATTGATAAGCAACAGGCAGATGGAAAATAATAAAATGCTGCCAAAAATTCTGATAGCAAAAGATTTGCCCAAAGTAAAATAGCTAAGAATAATCAATGGTAAATTAAAAAGACCGATTAATAATGATAAATTGATATGATAAATTTCATGTACTAATAATGACAATCCTGTCATTCCTCCATCAAAAAAATGATTAGGTACTAAAAAGCATTTTAATGCAAAAGAAGCCATTACAACTCCCAAAATATTCAATATTACATCCTGTACAATTTCTTTTTTTGTGAATTTTTGTTTGTGAATAATTTTGCCGTTTAATGTTGACTGGATAGCCTTTAATATTTTTTGCTTGCCATGTGATCTTTCTATGATCGCAGTTTTAGAAAAATAATGGTGGGTTAGTAAAAAATCTGATTGCCGCAAATTCCAATCAAGATCAGAATTTATCAACCCATTGGCTTTAAATTCAAGAAATAATTTATTCGACATTGACTCATATTGAGCACCTCCCAAATAATACAAGTCAGCATCGCATAACAATTTCGCCAGGAAGGTTGTGGGTTTTTGCGGAAGCTGTGTACTCATGATCATCTCACAAATGTGGTCAATCTGTTCTGGTGAATAATCATACAGAGGCAGGTATTCCCTTGCAAAATCGCATGAAAGTTTTTCATGATCCACGAAGTGCGTGATATAGCCGGCATCATGAAAAAGTGCTGCCGTTTTTAATAAGATCATGTCCTGCCCTGAGATATTTTCTTTGGTGCCGAGGTGGCTCGCATCTTCAATTACGTCCTTTGTATGCTGCACTTTGTGGTAAGTGAGGTAATCCGGTAATTCATTTTCTAACTTTGAAATAAAAAAATCATAGACCTTTTCATACTGCATAAATGTGTTTTTAATTCTTCAATATTTCTAATTAGTTCAAAACTTCATAAAGCATCATTTCATTTGTTTTATTTTTCAATGCCACAAGGCCGATTTTTTTACAATTAAAAGATTCTTTTACTTTTTCGTAACAGGTATCTGTAATGAGGATTTGATTTTGAACTGCAGCTGCCTGTAACCGTTGTGCCGTGTTTACGGAATCGCCGATCACCGTATAGTCCAGGCGTTTTAATGTTACTGATCCTATGTTGCCGCAAATCATTTCACCACTATTTATTCCTATCGAAACTTTCGGACAAAAGTCGAAAGTTGCCGGCAATGTATCAATTTTATGTTTGATAGAAAGGCAGGCATCAATCGCGCGATCAATATGATAATTACCTCTGAAAACTGCCATAATACAATCACCGATAAACTTATCAATTGTGCCTTCCTGGGCAATGATCTCCTTTACCATCAGGTCAAAATACTCATTGATCAATTTGATTACTGAATCCGGACTTTGTTTCTCACTGATAGAGGTAAAGCTGCAAATGTCAATGAAGGCAACTGTCGCATCGATCGTTTCATTGTCTGTAAGTGAGGCAGCATATTCCCGTGTACCCATGAATGTGAGTACACTTTCATCTACATACATTTTAAGTATGTTATTTTCTTTGATAGCTTTCAGTGTATCTCTTAACTGGGTAACCTGGACAATCGTTTTATCCATCGTCAACTGTAAATCATCAAAATTTACAGGCTTGGTTATAAAGTCAAAAGCTCCACGGTTCATAGCAGTCCGGATATTTTCCATATCGCCGTAAGCCGAAATGACAACTGTTTTGATCAAAGGATTGCCTTCTGCCAGCCTGGAAAGTAAGGTAAGACCATCCATCTCAGGCATATTAATGTCAGTCAACACAATTTCTATATCCGGCTGTTCTTTGATCTTCTTAAGTGCCTCTTTACCATTGATGGCAAAAACAAATTCATATTGTTTCTCCCTTATTTTTTGCCGGAATCTTTGCCTGATGAGCGTTTCAAGATCAGCCTCATCATCGGCTACTAAAATCTTGGTCATAAATTCAGGTTTTTGAGTTTTTCTTTTAACTCTGCAAAATCTACCGGTTTTGTTAGAAAATCATCTGCGCCCAGTTTCATGGCTTCATTATAATTTTCCTGGTCGCTATATGCTGTAATCATCATCACCACCGGTGGTGGTGCTTCATACTTTTCTTTTATTTGCTGCAATAATTGAAGGCCACTCATTCCCGGCATATTGATATCGGAGAGTATAAGAACTGCTTTATGTTCATTAATAGCAAGATATTGTAAAGCTTCTTCTCCAGAGAATGCAAACGCAAAATCCAGGCTTCCCTCTTTAATTTCCCTTCTGAAACGTTGTTCAAAAAGAACCTGTACATCTCTTTCATCGTCTACCACCAGAATTTTCATTTTCTTTTTATTTTATGGGTAATATTATAACAAATGTTGTTCCCGAGTCAATTAAATTTTCTGCTGTTGCATCCGGCAGCGCAGCATGCTGATTTGTGAAACTATTCGGTGACCTATACATTTGATTTTCATTTTTGGTAATAAAACGCAATTGCCCGCCATGTCCTTTGGTAATGATGTCATAGCTAAGACTTAGTCCAAGACCGGTTCCTTCACCTGTAGGTTTAGTTGTAAAAAATGGCATGAAAACTTTATCCAATACCTCTTTTGGAATTCCATCGCCATTATCAGTTACACTAATTTCTACATTTTCAGGATACCTTTTTGTCGTGACTATCACAGTGGGCTCATATGTATCGCCTGTGCTTTCTGCTCCTTTATTCTTTTGACTTTCTTTTTGCTTTTTATGTACAGCATAGAAGGCATTGGTTAATAAATTCAGGATAACTCTTCCAACATCCTGTTGCATGATCTGAATTTTACCTTCGCCCGAAATACCAGCTGACAAACTTTCATCAAAATCTACCTTCATCGTAGCATTAAAGGATTTGTCTTTGGCCCGTAAACCGTGATAAGCCAGCCTAAAATATTCATCACAAAGGGCATTCACATCTGTGGGTTCTTTTACACCATTACTTGCGCGGGAATGTTGCAACATTCCTTTTACGATTGCATCAGCACGTTTACCATGGTGAACAATTTTTTCTTCATTGCTTATGATATCAGTAGCCAATTCTCTTGCTTCATCAAGATTCCCCTTATCTATTTCTGATTTCAACTCTTCCAATAATTCTTTATTTACTTCGGAAAAATTATTAACAAAATTCAGCGGGTTCTGAATCTCGTGTGCAATGCCGGCCGTCAATTCCCCGAGACTTGCCATTTTTTCGGATTGTATCAATTGCGTTTGTGTAGCCTGGAGATTCTCCAACGTAGCTTGTAATTCTTCTTTTTGTTGGGTTAATTCAATCGTACGCTCTGCTACCTTTATTTCTAATTCATTCTTCAGCGCCGACATCATCTGGTTTTTCTGCTCCTGGTCCAGCATCTTTTCTTTGGTCTTCACCAATTCCTTTCTCTGCCTCCAGGTAACAAACCAAACACCTATTCCCCACGCTTTAGAAAAACCAATTAAACTTTCCAGTACGGTATCCCAACTTTTATACAACTCAGGAATAATATACTTAATGAGTAGTGTAAAAATGGAAATAACAATGTATGGGAGAATTGCATTAAATACAGGCTTCGCAGGTTTAAAAATTTCTTCTTTGAAAAGAAGGTAAACAAGGCCTATAAGAGAAGCTTTTGCGACAAGGCTTATTAAAAAAAAAGTTGAATTGAAAGTTGTACCAATGACTATTAAACCAATTGAAGCCACCATTGCCATTCTTAGCCGGGCATACCAGATTGGATGTAGTTCCTTGGTATGTAATGACTTCTGCAAGTATAGGATCACGAAAAATATAAGTAAAAAATCCAATGTCATTTAGCAATTAGTAATTTTAATGATAATAATACAGCAAAGTACAACACAATACTGATATAGATTTATGAAAAATTTCTATTTAATTTCTCCCTTTATTTTCTTTGATTATTTACGCTGATTTTACTTTCACGTAAAAGGCAAGGAAATAATAAATACTGATCCATCGCCCTCCCTGCTCTCTACTTCTAAATCACCTTCATGCGCTTTAATAATATCATAACTCAGGCTCAATCCCAGGCCAGTTCCTTCACCCGTTAATTTAGTGGTGAAGAATGGTTGAAATATTTTACCAATAATTTTTTCAGGAATACCACAACCATTATCTGTGATCTTTATCTGAATTTTATTAAAATTTTTTATTGTTTTTATTGAAACAGAAGGAGAATAATTTTCTTCCCTTGTTTTTAATTTTTCGTTGACAGCAAAAAAAGCATTGTTGAAAAGATTAAGCAGCACTCTGCCGATTTCCTGTGGAATGACGTTTAATTTACCGATGCTATTATCAAAATCAGTATTTGTAGAAATAGCAGTAACCTGGTTGACCGTATGATTCTTTGCCAGGAATCCATTATAACTTAATTTCAAAAATTCATTACATAATGCATTGATATCCGTAGGTTCTTTTGCACCTATGCCGGTTCTGGAATGTTGCAACATTCCTTTTACAATCGCATCGGCGCGCTTTCCGTGGTGATTAATTTTTTCAAGGTTTTGTTTTACATCATTGGCAATTTCCTGCGCATCCTCATAATTCCCTTTACCAAGCTCCTCCTTCATTTCATCCATCAATTCATTACTTAACTCGCTAAAGTTATTTACAAAGTTGAGAGGATTTTGAATTTCATGCGCAATACCAGACGTCAGCACTCCCAGCGATGCCATTTTTTCAGATTGTATCAATTGCGCCTGCGTGGATTTAAGCGTGGACAAGGTTTCTTCTACTTTCCGTTTCTGAGTATTTATAATTTCATTTTTATGTTGCAAGTCAATATTATTAATCTTCAGGCGCCTCTTATTATGGGCTATAATGAAAAGTATTATTCCCAGGGAAAGCAGCGCTGCCAATGCAGAAAACATTAACCATCGTTGCTGAATAGATGATTTTTCAAATTCAAGCTCTTTCTGTTTTATCCGGTAATTGGCTTTTTCATTCGCAGCGGCGCGCACGGTAGCGAGGTTATTTAAACTATCCGAGAAAAACATGAACATTTTAAAATGTTTAAGTGCATCCATTCCATCACCTGATTTCTCATAAATAGCTGAGACAATTTTATTGGCATCGCGCAAAAGCTGGGTTTGTCCCATTTGCTGTGCCCTATTGATTCCTTGCAAACCGTTTGCCAGTGCGTCTTTTAACTTTCCCTGTTTATACTGAACATTTGCTAGCCCTATCAAAGATTTGGTCGCCTCTAATCCATAATCATTTTGCTTTGATATGCGTAAAGCATTTTCGTATTGTGTTATTGCCTGCATATAATTATCTTTCCTGAAATAAGTATTTGCCAGGTTATTGGTAATGAGTGCCAGCATTTCAGGACTATTTTTTAATTGTGCAATCCTGTAAGCTTTTTCAAAATTGCCTAACGCATCTGTTGACTTATCCTGCTCCATGTTTACTTCACCTATATTATTATAGGCATTTATGATCCGGATAGTATCATTCATTTCTAAAGCAATTTGCAAAGATCCTTTATAAGCACTGTCAGCTTCATTCATCTTTCCCAGGTAAAAATCTACTGTCGCAATATTGTTCAGCGCACTGCCTGAAACATACTTATCATTTACAACTTTTGCTGCAGTGAGTGTTTGATACAATACTTTTAATGCTTCAGGATAGTTCCCCTGGTTAATTCTTACAAGGCCTATGTTATTTAAAATAGCAGGAATTGCCGTTTGCAAATCGTTCTTAGCAGCCAATTCGAATGCACGATTATAATATTCAAGGGACTTTTCAAAATTACCTTTGGTTTGCCAGGCATTTCCCATGATCTTATATGTTTCTGTCGCTCCCAAAAGATCCCCTGATTTTATACAGCGTTCCGCCTGCCCTTGTAATAAATTTAAAGCACTATCAGGATAACTATCTGCATACAAAAATGCCAGTTGATTCACTGCAATTACATAGTTAGTATCAGTTAAATAAGCAGATTTTTGTTTAAGTGTTGAAATTTTCTGAAGCAGGTCAGATGAATTACCCAATTGGCCAATGGATAAAACCGGACAAGCGAATGTTAGTAAAAGAATGATAATATACTTTCCTATTCTCATAAATTTCATTTAGAAAATATCATGTAGTGATGACCAAATGCGCAACAATGAATTTTCCTAATACTTTTGCGTTTTAAGATATAACAATTCCCGTTATTTATAAAGATCAATAATTCATCGATTTTGTATCAGTAAATTAAAAAATATATCACGAAGTTCACTTTTTTAATGTCGAATAAAAAAAAATTAAGTTTATCAACAAACAAATTACCTTTAATTTTAAACTTAACTAAATATGGAAAAAATTATTAAAAAATCAGCGCCCGGTCTTTGGTTCGCAGCAATTATCTTTTCATTATTTTCTATTATTGGGTGTAACAATGCAACTGATGAAACTAAGGTAGTGACTACAGACTCTTTAGTAGCACCTGCAGTCATGGAACCTGCTGTAGTAATGCCAAAAGATTCTGTTCTTCCTTTAGATTCTACCACAAAACAAAGGCCTGGCGGTGTAAAGGCAAAACCGGTAGCCAGTGAAACTGAGCATTAAAATCAATTTTTATGATTAAGAAACATTCCGGCAATTGGAAAAACAGGGCAATTTCCCGCATTATTCCCGGAATGTTTTTTTTTATATCCGCTTTATTTTTAAGTTTTTCTGCCAAAGGTCAATCTTATTTTTACCTTGAGAACCAAATTGCACAGGAGAATGGCGACAGCGTTTCACTATTAAGTTTTTTGACCCTAAACGCAGATGGATCAGCTTCCTTAAGAACAGTTTCCAAAGGTTATTCACCCCCTGAACAATTACTGACTGATTCTATATTTACCATTGATAAGATCAGTAATGATTTCAAATACCTTGTTCCTTTCTATGATTCTCTCCATCCTGATGGGAACACTAATTATAAGCTTCGTTTTATTTTTAAGAAAGAAGAAGATAGTTCAGGTATATTTTATGAACCTTTCAAAACAGAATATGCAGATAAAAACGAAAAATGGATAGAAGCGAAAACCATCAGTGAGGAAGAAAAAACATATGCCAGTCTTGTTCAGCAAAAAATGTTCGTAAGGCGATTTTTTCTGACAAGTGATGAATTTTATATTTACCTTTTTGGAGAAAGAACAAGGGCGTTGAATGTAGCTAGAAAAGAAAAAATATTTTTATTAGTAGTTGCCAACACCAACGATGAAATTATCGGGGCTTCCGCTAAAAAAGATTTTGATGATATCAATGGCACCATTACAACACTCTCGGCCAACCTTGGAATGAAACTCATTGCCACACGGATCAATGGGATCAATTTCAACAAGAAAAATGTAGATAATGCCCTGATCAATTTAAAAAAGGCAAAACCCACCAAAGATGATATTGTAATCTTTTATTACAGTGGCCATGGATTCCGCTATGACAATGACACAAGTCCTTACCCGCGCATGCAACTCAAAGAAAGTTTTTCACAGAAGGAATTGGATCATAACAATTTAAGCCTGGAAGAAGTTTACAATCAAATTTTAAAATTAGGTGCAAGAGTCAGTATTGTTTTGGCAGATTGTTGCAATGATAAAATTAATGCACAACGACCAATTGGAAGAGGCATATTAACAGGAAGAGGAGTTGGTTATAACACGACATCACAATCACTGAATATGGATAATTGCAATGCCCTCTTTTTTTCAAAAGAGCCGGTAAAAATAATTGCATCATCTGCACAGGTAAATCAATTGGCTTCAGGAAATCCTACTCTGGGTGGTTTTTTTACTTATTTCTTTAATAGCTTCCTTAAAAAAAGTCTATATACTTATGAAAAAAATGATTCCTGGTTTCGGCTTCTTTTGGATGCACAGGAGAAAACCAGGTGGCAGGCTACATCTGCTTTGTGTGGAGATGCGCGGTGCGTACAATTGACCAAAATGGATGTGATTCCTTTGAAGTAGGAATTGATCGCAGGTTATAGACAAATTTCTCTGAAGAAATAATTTTCTGTGCTGATAATTTGTAAACATTTATTGTACTGGCAAGAAGCACAGCAACTAAAACCAGGCGTGATTTTATAAAAATAAATTTACTTTCAACTATAGAAAACCATAAAAATTATTTCCGCGTTTTCTGTTTACCTATTGCTCTTGTGAATTAATCCCCGGCCATCACCATATGGAATTATACACAACCTTTCAATAATTTACATTCACAGATCTAATAGAAAATAAAAGTAACTTCTGATTGATAGTTATCGAAATATTATTTATTTCAAGTTATCGGGAGTAGCATAGGTTAAGGGATTTATCTCATAATTATTCGGTTCTATCAATGGCGATGGAGGATTCTTAATAAGGTCATTCCAATTTTTGCTGCCGTGTAATCCTGACCAGGCTTTATCATAGGAAATGACATACTGCTGATCAAATCCTGAATCAAGTGCCATTTTAAGGAAATAAAAAGCTCTGTCAGCTTTATTTAGAAAAGCGTAAATCCGGGCAATAGTGTATAATCTGTAACTGTTCCGGGTTTTTTTATCTAATTGAACCTGCCCATAATCAGCCGAATCAATCTTACTGATTGTTGCATGATCTAACAGCGTTTGAAGCGCACTGATTGTATCTCCGGAAAGTAAGCTCGCTTTAGCACTAATTAATAATAAAACACATTTTTGCTCTTGACCAACAGGGACAAATTTATTGACAATGGCCATTGCTTCTTTATTTTCACCTGAAAGATATTTCCATTTTGCCAGTTGGATTGTTTGGTCACTGGTTGTTTTTTTCTGGCGGTAAAGGGTATCTAATTGATTACATGCATCAGGCAACAAGTCAACATAATTTAAGTAGGTAATGAATTTATTTCTTTGTTCTACATCTGCGGGATTTAATGATTGCGATTTGTAAAACCAAAGAATAGATTGATTTTCGTTTCCTATCCAACTATATAAATCCGCCAAAGCCTTAGCTGCTTTAATGTGTGGTTGAATATCGCCGGATAATCTTACAGATAAATCTATGGCATTTAATGCTTCCCGTACCGGGTCAAATTTAGTTGTACTAATACTTAAGTTTTCCCCGGTACCTATGATCACAGCATAATAATTGTCATTTTGTTGGTTGCGACTCTTCCATGGATAAGGATGATTTCCAATGGAATTATAAAATTGCTCAACCTCATCCACAGGCACTTTGGTGAATGCAGACTCCAGCCTATTATATAAAAATAACCCTGCTTTCTCCTGCCATGTTGGATCCCTTGGAAAAACGTTTAATACTATTTTATAAAAATTATAAGTCTCTGATTCGAGATAGCTATTAACTGACAACCAATAATCCTGGTTTCCGTATTCTATCAATTTCCAGTCTATTTTTTTTACAGCTTCCATTCTTGCATTACCTGCAGCACGGCTGAGTGAAACCTGGCGCAAAAGCACCTGTTCGGCCTGTTGAAACTGACCCAATTTTTCATGGAGGCGGACTGCTTTAATCGCACCGCCCATTAAAATAAATTCTTCCGTTTTCTTCAGCAAATTACTTCTTTGCCCTTTATTGAGATGATTGATTTCTTTTAAATAATCAGCATAAATTGCCTGGGCTGATTGACGCGCATTTTCAATGGAAGAAATTGAATTGTATTGAGAAAATGCTTTTTCATTCTCCCCTTCTTTTTCGTAAAGAGAAGCCAACAAATAATGATCTTCTAATTCATCATATTGATAGTCCAGAAATGGATTTAATTGACAACTATCCCGTGAGGATAGTGGTTTGCCAAAAATATCTTTGGCGAGTTTTTTCAATAATTGATTATTGGATAAATAATTGGAAGCCGATCTTTCCAAAGCCTTTTTAGCTAATTGCCATTTTCCTAAATGGTAATAAATTTTGCCTGCATAGTGGTTGGCGAAAGGAATATCCGGCTTTTGCATTAATAACTCTTCAAGCGATTTTATTCCGGTGCCTGAGCTATCTAAATTTTTAAGACAATTTAATAATTTAATATACTGCCTTGAAGTTTCATTTTTAGCAACTAATAATTGTACGCATTTGGCAGAGTCAGGATAATACTCGGGAAATAAAATATCCGATACTGGCCCTTCTGCAAATGCAACGTCATTAATAGAAAAGTCTTTTTTCCTCATTTGCGCCTGGTATAAATAATAATTGGCTTTTTTGTAATCCCCGGTGTTTAAATAAATATAACCGAGACGCTCAAAAGGAAGGAAGTGAACATTATTAATTTTAATGGTTCTTAAATAATAGGATTCAGCAGCAAGAATATTTTTCTTTCTTTCCATCATCATTCCGGCACTAGTAAATACAAAAGCCAGGTTTGGCTGTAAAGAGTCTGCTGTGCGGAAATCCATTTCACCTTCATGGAACTTGTTGAATACCATGTTCAGCCTTATTTTATTACTCCAGGGTATAGCCCATTTTGGAGAAATAACTGAAGCCAAATCGAAATTATATTTTGCCGAATCATAATTATTTTTATACAAATAAAGATTACCCAATTCATTCAAAATATATGCAGCATATGGCTCCATCTTCAACGCCTGCTGCTGGTTATAAAAAGCCAGTGTGAGCAGGCTATCTATATTTGGACTAATGGCCATTTGCATCCGGTCAATCAATCCTGTAATGTAGAAATTATTAACCTGTAAAATGTGCGATAATTTATGGCTTTGCGGAACTACATTCAAAGCAATTTGTAACATGGAAAGGAAATTTCTATAATCTCTTTTCCCGGAATAATAATACTGTCTTCTTTCCAATTCGGCCATATCTCCGTTGAGATAAGCACTGATCATATCCTGGCCTTTATCATGAACACTTTGAACAAATTTTTCAACAAAAAGGCTGTTGTTTAATTTATTTTCCAGTAATTCATTCTTCAATAAATTCAAAGAATCAGATTTAAAAAAAGTGTAATTTTTCTTTGCAAACTCTTCTTTAGTTGAAGAGGCCATTTCTTTTAAGATTGTGTCCTGGTAAGCAATACAATCATTTACCATTTTTAAAGGAAGTGCAGAAGCATTCAGTGTTTTATAAGATTCAAAATCCAACATACTTTCTAAAGGCATTGAGGATATGGCAGAAAAAAAGTAATCTACTGGTTGTGGTTGTAGTGGTTCTAAGTCCATTAAACCAGGTGGCAGATCGGATCCTCCTAAATTATTCTTTTTAATAGTTTCTTTTACAGAATTGATGGTAGCAGCGTCTATGTTAGCAAGAGGATAACCAGGATTACCATCAGTAACAGGATTTTGAATATGTTTATTTTGGATTAAATAAGTATCATTGTCAAATGATGAATCAAGGTATTTGGTAAGGTCTTTTAATTGTATGGTACCACTATTTCTTAAGTCTGCTAAACCCTGCAACCCCATAACGAGATAATAAGAAAACACGCCGCGTCCGCCGCCCCATTCCGGTCCTTCAGCTGCTTCTTCATTTTCTGCACAAGATGCAAGCCTGACCTGGTTATTTAATACCAGGTTAAGCTGGCCGGCAGCTAATTGTTTGCCCTTATAAAAATCTCCTGCCAGTTTTCCGGAGTGACATGCATCGGAAATTAAAATAACTTTTGCTTTATTTTTTGTGGTCAGTACAATGGAAGTGCTGTTTAAATCTTCTACCCGGATGGCATTATTCGCATAGTTATTTTGTGGAGAATTGTATGCAAGCAGAAATCCTTTACTGAAATTATTTTTCGTCTCTACATCACCGTGACCTGAGAAATAAATATAAGCCACATCATTTTTATGACATTGCTCTTTCAACCAATCCAATGCATCATAAATAGCCGCAATGGTTGCCTCTTTATTTACAATTAATCTGATGTGATTTTTCGGAACTAATCCTCCACCTTTCGATTGCAGGAAAGCTGAAAATTGTTGCGCATCTTTATCTGCAAATTGTAATGCGGGAATCGCCGGATCTTTATAATTGGTAATACCAACTATCACTGCATATGTATTTCCTTCAATCGTTTTTGTTGGTGAGTTTGTCTGCTGCGCAAATAATTGCAAACAATTAAATGTGCCGGTAAAATAGAACAGGCATAAAATCAGAAAGGATTTCATCTGTTAAAAGTAATACCAAAAACAGGATGAAACAATAAATTCATTTTTATAAATAAACTTTAATTCTTTAATGATTGAAGAAAATCAAGTCTTCCCCGGATCTCCCGACCAACAAAATTTGTAACATGTTGAATTTAAAAAATTGCAGGATTTTACGCGACCAATAAAAGTATCCTCGCAACCGTATTCTTCCTTTATGTATGTAGATCTTTTAAAAGTATATGACCAGGTTTACTATTAATAAATTTTTTCAGACTATAATTCTTTTATTACCTCAACAAATAGTTC
>JBDTEF010000182.1:0-3034 GCA_039922615.1 Ginsengibacter sp. | reverse complement strand
CGTCCTGGTTAATAAACGCTAATTTTATAACATGAAAGTATTTTACTTGCTATAAATTATTTATCTACACTTAGTAAGATGTCAATAATGGAGGTTGAAATGCAGGTATTGGTTAGTGAACAAGTTTATTGAAAGCTTGATTAAGCAATTGAAGACTTATTGACAAAATGCAGCAATTGGTCATTTATATATAAGAAAGAGCAGATGTCTTATTATCTTTAAATCATCAATTTATTTATTCATAATAATAACCTGCTTTTAAACTAATGATTGGATAAAATCAAACAATATCATTTTGTGTTTAGATCAATGTTATATGAAAAGGAAAGAAATGTAAGGTTCAGGATGACATGGATTTTTTACCGGTTACTATATCGATCCTGCAATTCAACGGGCTAATATGGCAGCTTACAATTTATCCTATCTAATAAAATACGCTTTAATTAAATTGCTTGAATATATTTTGAAGTTGGACCTGCAAATTCATATTATGCTTAAAAGAACTTTACTGATTATTGTTATTGCTTTATTTTACTGCATCAGCGGCTTCGGCCAAAAAATGAGTTTAGACTCCATGATGGCACTTAATGGAAGATACCATAAAATGGATAATATAAAGTACACGCTATATTGTCGAATTGGTGCTGCCTTAAGAAATATTGATCCCCAAAAATCGCTGTTGTATGCTGACTCCGGAATAATCGTTGCAAGGCTATTAAATGACCACAAAGCATTAGCTGGTGCACTTTCTCAGAAAGGCAATTTTTTGATGAAGCAGGGACGGACTGAAGAAGCATTTAAATTTCTTGACACAGCATTGATTTTATTGAAAAATTATAAGGATGCAGATGCAATCAGAGGCAATCAGTCCATGCTATACCAATTGGGCTTTTTATACAAGATGAATAGCAACTTTGATAAGGCCCTGGAAATGTTTAATAGAAGCCTGGACATATCTTACAAAATAAAAGATGCATCAATGATATTTAATAACACCATAAATATCAACAAGATTTATATTTCTATGGGAGATTTCCAGTCTGCCCTTAATACCACGATGGAAATGAAAAAAAATTGGGAAGATCTGTATGAGCAAAAAATTGTAAAAAATCCGCTATTCAATGTAAATTATTCGTTCATTTTTGCAGAGATAGCCAACTTGCAAATGAAGTTAAAAAGATATCAAGAATCATTAAAGAATTTCGATACAGCATTGATACTGTGTGACTCTATAAAATCTTCATCAAGCTATCAAACAATTCTTGCTATGGCAAACATGGGCCTTGCAGAATTGTATTTTAAAACTAACGATTACAAAAAAAGCTATTCAAAGATCGGATTACCCTATCAGTATTTTAAAACAGCTAATCAACCAGAGGAATTGTGCAGCGTATACATTCTCCTTGGCAGGATAATCAGGGATGCCCCGGATAATTTATTGCCAGCTTTCAATTTGCGTGCTGAAACGCGGAATGATTCTGCCATGTCATTATTTATAAGTGCTAAAACTATTGCTGAAAAATTACATTCATTACCACTCCGGGAAAGTGTAATGGAAGATCTTTCTATATTGAATGAAAAGATGGGGAACTATCAAATTGCTTATACAAATTACAAAGATTTTAAAATTATCCACGATAGTTTAGCGAATGGAAATCAGCAAAAAAGAATTTTGGTTAATGATATGAATTATTCTTTTAAACGTAAAACCGACTCGTTGAAATTTGCGCAATCCCTTTTAGAATCCGGCTATCGTCAACAGATCATTAAACAACAACAACAGGCACTATTGGCTGATAAAGAAGAACAACTACAGCACCTCGCCTATTTAAAATCACAGGCAGAATTGGAAAACAAAGATCTGGAAAATAAGAAAAATCTACAGGAACTCTCGCTTTCAAAACAGGAACGGGAACTGCAATTGGCCAATGTAAAGCAACTGGCCAGTGATAAGCAGGTAACAGCTTACCAATTGAAACAACAACGAATGTATGGGTATATGGGTATAGGTTTTCTTGCATTGCTTTTCCCATTTCTGTATGTTACCAATTACCAACGTCGCAAGCGGCGGGAAGTAATACTGGCAAAAGAAAAGAGTGAGCATCAACTAAATGAATCTTTACTTAAAAACAGGATGAGTGAAGTTTCATTGATGGCACTTCGCAGTCAAATGAACCCTCATTTCATTTTCAATTGCTTAAATTCTATCAAGCTATTTACCATGGAAAATGATACGGAACAGGCTACCGATTATATCAGTAAATTTTCCAGGCTTATCCGAAATATGCTTGATAACAGCCGTAGTGATCGGGTAACATTAGCATCGGATATAGATTCTATTAAATTATACATCGAATTGGAAGCTATGCGATTCAAGAATAAATTACAACATCAAATAGAAGTTGATAAAAATATTGATACTGAATTTATCGAACTACCACCGCTTCTTATTCAGCCCTACATTGAAAATGCTATCTGGCATGGACTCATGCCTAAAAAAGAAGGCGGACATATCAACATCCACATTTCTCAAAATATTGCGGATAATTTATTACTGATTAATATATCAGATGATGGTATTGGGCGTGAGGCAGCAGCTGTTATCAATAGTAATAAACAACATTACCACAAGAGCATGGGGACGGCTGTAACAGGTGAACGCATTGCGCTGATCAATGAGAAATACCAATCGAAAGCCGATGTTACCATCACCGACTTGTTCAAAAACAATCAACCTTCCGGTACGCAGGTAACCATAAAACTACCATTGGAATGAGATCCCTAAAAACAATCATAATTGACGATGAAATCGATTGTGTCAAACTGCTGTCCCTGGAGTTAAAAAAATTCCCACAAGTTATACTGAAGGCTACTTACACAGATCCATTGATTGCCCTGGAGGAGATAGAACTTATTCAGCCGGACTTATTATTTTTAGATATTGAAATGCCCGTGATGAGTGGTTTTGAATTGATTGAAAAAATAAAACATTTGAATATCAACATTGTTTTTGTAACAGCTTACAACCAATTTG
>JBDTEF010000181.1:0-17250 GCA_039922615.1 Ginsengibacter sp. | reverse complement strand
TTAATATTTTTGGCTATTAGGTTATGAATAAAAAAATTTACAGGTATTATTCTTCTCTGTTCCAGCGGAACATTTCGTGGGTAGAAAATATGTCGTTATTTAATTTCGTTCCGTAGGAACATTTTGTGCTAAAAATTGGATTGTCAATGCCTGAAATATTTTGACATAATACCTAATACCTACAACCTACAACCTGATTCCTGAAACCTGAAACCCGATACCTACGAACTTACTACCTCTTCCCCTTTATCCTTATTCGCCAATTGCCCGCAAGCAGCATCAATGTCTTTGCCACGGCTGATCCGAAGGCGTACATTCACCCTATGCGCGGCAAGATAATCCATGAATTTTTGCGTGTCTTCTCTATCTGGCTTTTCGTAATCAACACCTTCTACCGGATTGTATTCAATTACATTAATTAATCTTACCGGAACCTGTTTGTATATTTTGATCAAATCATCCGCATCCTGGATAGAATCATTTTCGCCTTTAAAAAGGATATATTCAAAGGTGATATCATTCTTTGTTTTTTGATAAAAATAGTTCAGCGCTTCTATTAATGATTGAATGTTATTGGTTTCATTGATTGGCATTAATTCACTTCTCTTTTTATCATTGGCTGCATGGAGCGATAATGCCAAATGAAATTTTACGCCATCATCACCTAATTGCCGGATCATTTTAGAAATACCTGAGGTGGATACCGTAACTCTTCTGGGGCTCATTCCCAGGCCATCATTAGAAGTGATTCGCTCAATGGCTTTTAATACATTCTTATAATTCAGTAATGGTTCACCCATGCCCATGAATACAATATTGCTTAGTTTCTGTCCATTCGTTTTTTCAGCCAACTGATTCAGTAATGCTGCCTGGTCATATATTTCATCAAATGTTAGGTTACGTTTTCTATCCATAAATCCTGTAGCGCAGAACGAACAGGTAAGGCTACAACCCACCTGTGATGATACACAAGCTGTTTGCCTATTTTCGGCAGGAATTAAAACACCTTCTACTGCATGATGATCAAATGTTTTGAACCTTGTTTTGATAGTGCCATCGTTACTAAATTGTGTGGCATTCGTTGTGAGGGCAGGGAAAGAAAAATTACTACTTAAAGTTTCTCTCAATTCTTTGCTTAAGTTGGTCATATCATCAAAACTTCTTGCCTGTTTTTTCCACAACCATTCCCATACCTGTTTAGCCCTGAATTTTTTATCACCAATACTTAAAAAGTATTCTGTTAATTCATCAAGCGATAAGGTTCTAATATTTTTAAGCGCATTCATTTTGCAAAGATATTTTTTATATCTTTTAATATTTCATTGATTTATTGTTGAATTGTTATATTGTTATGGTGTTGGATTGTCGATTTTTTGGATAATCGAATTGTTGGATAGTTGAATTGTTGGTAATTGATATCTCAATTGAATGAATTGTATTTTTCTTCAACTCTTCCTTATAAATTATATCATTGATTGTTCAAAATTGATAATGACACTTTTAAGGAATAAATTTGTTTTCAATCTATTTAATAAATTCAAACAGACATGGTGAATTGTTTATGAACGACTAATAATAATTTTGGTTTTTTGAAGATAGCGGTAAGTGTAAATTAATTTCTATGGTAATCCGGAGAAATCAAAATAAAGTAAGTTATTAATAACTTGAATCCTTTAAAGCTCAAAGCTCAAAGCAATAAAATAAAAATCCCTATGGAAAATGTATATATAATTGATGCTTTAAGAACGCCCGTTGGAAAATATGGTGGCGCTTTAAGCAGTGTAAGACCTGATGATTTACTGGCGAAAGTAATTGTTGCGTTGATAGAAAAACATCCTGAAATTGATGTGAATTCCATTGAAGATGTGATTGCCGGTGATGCGAACCAGGCGGGTGAGGATAACCGCAATGTAGCCCGTATGGCGGCTTTGCTGGCGGGGTTACCGGTAACTGTTGCGGGAAATACAGTGAACAGACTTTGTGCAAGTGGCTTGCAGGCAATCATGGATGCATCACGTGCGATCATGTGCGGAGATGGTGATATTTACCTCGCAGGAGGTGTGGAAAGTATGAGTCGTGCGCCCATGGTTATGGGGAAAGCGGATAGTGCCTTCAGCCGGAAAGCTGAAATGTTTGATACCACGATTGGATGGCGATTTCCTAATGAAAAATTAAGTGAAAAACATTATCCGTTTTCGATGGGGGAAACAGCAGAGAATGTAGCCAAAAAATGGACTGTGTCACGCGAAGCGCAGGACCAGTTTGCTTTTGATAGCCAGGAGAAATATGCTGATGCTTTCACCAAGGGGAAATTCAGAGATGAAATAGTGCCTGTTGAAGTTAAGTTGAATAAAAAAGAAACGATTGTGGTGGATACAGATGAGCATCCACGTAAATCTCCACTCGAAAAGCTGTCAGCACTCAAACCTGCCTTTCTAAATGATGGATCTGTTACTGCTGCCAATTCATCAGGAATCAATGATGGCGCTGCGATGCTGTTGCTGGCAAGTGAAAGTGCAGTAAAAAAATACAATTTAAAACCTTTGGCGCGTGTCGTTAGCATGGCAGTTGCCGGCGTTGATCCTGCCGTTATGGGAATTGGACCGGTACCGGCAACTATGAAAGCGTTACTTCGTGCAGGCATAACTGTTAGTGACCTGGGTTTGATTGAATTGAATGAGGCATTTGCGTCTCAGTCTATTGCATGTATCCAGGAGCTTGGGTTGGATATTAATAAAGTAAATGTAAATGGCGGATCGATAGCCATCGGGCATCCCTTGGGTGCTAGCGGCGCAAGAATAGCCACCACATTGCTTCATGAAATGAAAAGGAGAAACGTGCGTTATGGATTGGCAACAATGTGTGTAGGAGTAGGGCAGGGAGCGGCAATGATTTTTGAGAATGTGGAAGATAATTGATAATTGATAATTGTTAATGTAGAGTTTGCCCCCATATGGTTCCTAACCAACGGGTACGTGAATTAACCTTCATTAAAGAAATAATGATTTGATGTTCTGGAATTAATTAACCCCTGAAAAGGTAGCGAATCTCGTTGGTGAGACCAGACAAAGGATGAACCTCTACCTTCTGTGATCCTTAAAATACCTGTGATGTATCCCCCGTTTAGTCTCTGAACTACGGGAATCGGAATTAATTTTCAATTTTAAAATAAAGGTTTGAGCATTCTAAAATTATTAATCTTTAGAATTGGGCGAATCTCGTTCGTCGTGAGACCAGACGACTGTTGAAACTTCCAAATTCTGTAATCCTCAGGATAGCTGGAATAGATAACTCAGAGTCCTCCATACCAACGGGCACCTGAATTAAACTTCATATTAGAAAAATCATTTTAATTAATTCAACACAGCAGAATGATTTTTGAGAATGTGAGTTGAAGCCATCGCTTTGCACTTTGTATTTTACCTTTAAACCTACAACTTTTCCATTCTTAATTTGACGAATCATACACAATCTGTTTTAATTCTTTTTTAACCAGCCTCAAACTAATAAAAACAGTTAATGCAAGAAGGAAAATCGCCGTAACCCAAACACTCCAATGAAGCATCCACGGCAATTTTTCACTGGATGAAAATGAAAATTCCCTAAATGATAATTGGAAAATCTGCGTTAGAATTAATCCGATAAAAATGATGACCAGGTAAACAGGCAACCATGTTTTAGCGACACTTTCTGACAGCCATTTTGTGGAGTAACCTAATGTGAGTAAGAGTTTTAGATTTTCTTTACTTTTTGCAATCATTAATTGCAGGTAAAATGAGAAAACCATTAATGCCAAAATAATCACCAGCAATCCGAAAATTCCAAGAGCACCCACAATTTTCTGAAGCAATCCTTTTATCCGGCCAAATTGTAACTTATCCTTATTGACATTAAAGTTTTGTGAATCCAGGTAGGAAATGAACTGCGGATCGTTGGCATCCTTTGTCTTTATGTAGATTCTGGATGCATGAAGTGTAGTATCACCGCTTAAAACTTTATTGTTATAATCCATAAAACCGGCGGGAACGAGAATGGAATTAATGCGGTCTGTCAAAGCAACAATATTTCCTGTATACGTCTTATTTCCCAAAGGTCCGGAGCATTCTAAAAAAATGTTCACCGAAGAAATTGTTTTTTCTGATAGCTGGGGAAGTCCTTGTGCCGGAGCAAATACATTGTACATCTCTAAAAAATCGGACGAGAAAATAACGGGTACCTGCTGTTGACCTGGTTGCCATGTAAAAGTAGGAGGAACCGTATCAATGAAGCTGTTATCAAGGCTTTCCAGGAATAAATCGGTGCTGAATGGAAGAATATTTCCTGCTGTTGCCCTTACCCTAAACTGATTTGAAATGAGTGGTGAGACTGCATTTATTGTTGGTTGATCTTTTATTTTATTGATGTCTGCTGCAGAGAAAGTATTGTCTTTCCCCATATTTTCATTCGTGATAGTTTTGGAAATAGAAATAAAATCGAATCCATTTTTTCGCGGACTGTTTTCTTTTAGCAGATCCTGTATATTGATCAGCATTTGAATTGAAACCAATAACAATAATACACCGATCAATAATCCAAAATAACCCATCCATTTTGACAATTGATTATCACCAATTACAATCAGTGGTTTTATTTTTTTGTAGGATAATTTCATTTACAAACTGTATGAATTTTAATTTAGAAAGACAAATACATTGGGAATTTCAATTAGAAGATTTCTTTAGTGAAATGTTTTTTGTGAACTGTGAAATGGATTGTTTAACAACTCACTGAATCAACTCAAAATAAATCAAAGCATCAAAACCTTTTCTCCTTTGAAATATTCCGATGATTTTAAATCTGCAAAAATCATCGCTGCATTTCTTTTGTCACATTCCCCGTAAATCAATTTCATTGCTTTAGCTCTGTTATTTTCATCCAGGTGGCTGAAAGGCTCATCCAGCAAAAGAAAGTCAAAAGGCTGCATTAAAGCGCGAATGATAGCCACCCGCTGCTGTTCGCCATAACTGCATTTTTTCAATTGCTGATTTAGTTTTGATTCAATGCCAAGCAGAACAGCCATTTCATCAATCATTTCTGCATCATGAAAAGGATTTAATTGTCTTTTTATTTCAATATTTGCTCTCACCGTTTCTTCATTAAATAATTTCAGGTCCTGGAATACGATGCTAATATTTTTTTGCCTTAGCATAGAGAGATCTTCAGTGCCAAGCTCTTTAAGGATTTGGTCATCATAGAATATCTTTCCTGAATAATCATTTCTTATCCCATAAATAAAGAGAATGAAGGAAGTTTTTCCACTTCCGGAGGGAGCTACAATGTGTAGGTGTTCACCTTTATTGATCAATATATCCCGGGACCAAATTTGAGAATTCCTGGTTTTTTCTTTTTCAATATTTTCCGGCACTACACACTGTAGTTTTAAATTCATTACTTCTTTTTTATAATTTATTTTGTCGGAATTGTATCTACAGGTGGCGGTGTTAATAAGGAATCCAGGTTTCTTTTATCCGGATTGCGAAGTTTATTTGCTTCCGCTATTTTGAACATTCCATCTGCATAGTTATTGAGCAATTTGAGGCTATTCGTATTTTGATCCAGCATATTTATTTTTATTTCTCCTTTCAATGCATCCCCGTCCATGTCACCTGCTTTCATTGATACGTAATTCCAGAATTTTAAATTCTCGTCCATCAATGCTTTTCTTTCTTCATTATTTGTTGGTTGCGTAGAAAGTTGTGTAAATATTTTGTGAAGATCTACATAAGCTCCCATTGATTGGCCATCAATTTTATCAATAAAATCAAATTTATTTTTATTATTTCCTGCCAGGTATTGATTGGCCAGGGTAGCAGAATTGCTTGCTACAAAATATTTATCATTCAACACCATACTAACTGTCGTATCGTTAGGCATTTGTGATAACATTTTTTTACCTGCATTCAATATTTTTTCGAAAGAAGGGCGGTCTTTTACACCCATTACCATTGAGAATTTCATATCTGGTATCATCATATTCAAATCGTTACCTGCTGAATCTTTGATGTCTTTTAATGTATTGGCCTTCATTTGAAGATCAGTCACAGCCATCAGCATATTTCCGTTATTTGCTTTGCTTAGATCTTCAAGTCCAAATCCTGCCTGTTGTAGGAACATGTTGGCAAGTCCATCTGCTCCTATCATTTTTATCACAGCTTCTAACAACCCGGGCTTGAAACTGGTAGTGAAAATTCCCAACACATTCTGAGATGGAATATTAGCAATCATATCTTTATTAATACCGGAACCTTTGTACTTTTTCATAAGATCAGATAGTTCTTTGCTCATGTATTGTTTCTGATCAATTTCTATTTTTCCATTTTCAAAATTTACCGTAAAAGCGCTAAAATTATTTTTAAAAAATGCATCCATTTTCAACATAGAAACCATTCCCAGCGCAGGATTATTTTTCATGGATTCTTCCGTATTTTGCCAGAAGTACATATCGCCTTTACTTTTTAACAAATCGCTGAATTTATCATTTTTTGCAAGGCTGCTATCCGCATGTAACGTAAATAATTTAACGGCATAACCTGAAAGTAAAGCACTGTTATTAATAGGTGCCGGATTGGATGGGAGGTTTGCCGTATCATTCCAGTTTGACATCACCTGGGAAGGGTTAAAGGATGAATTCATCACATAGGCAAATTGATTTCCTTTCCAGGCTAAAATACTCTGGTCCTTTAGCGTTAAAGTGCTTACATCTCCTGATTTAGTTACGTTTTGAGCAGGGTCAAAGTTTTTATTGAATTGTTCAAAATCTTTTTCATTTTTGATGATACCTTCTGCTACAAGATACATATCCTGTTCGCCGTTTTTGGTGGCAAAAAAGGTTATGTTTTTATCAAGATCGATCCCGCTTGCTTCTGGGTTGTCCAAAATTTTTCTTCTCCATTCCGGGGTAGTTGAATCAGCATAAAGTTTTTGAAACCAGGCTGTTTGTTTCACTTCTTTCCAGGAAATTTTCTTGTTAACTGATTGCATGTTTATGCTGGCAACAAAGATTGCATTGCCCGGAATCATTTTTGCTTCATCACCTCCCTTATTGCAGGATGCGAAGACGATAGCCATTGCACTAAATGCAATTGTAAGATTTAAGTATTTTTTCATGGTTAAAAAGTTTGCTTTGATAATTTTGATTTGAGATAATATTTGTTTATTCCAAAAATGAAATAAAGTGACCTAATGATTTTTTAAATAATTATTTAATTGATTGATTTTCATTTTTTCCTGGATGCCGGTTGCAAGTTCTTTTACTACACATTCCATGGAATCCATTTCCGCTGAGCCGATAATAACTATGAATGGTATGTTCTTTTTTGTTGCGTATTTAAATTGTTTATCAAGCTTTATATTTTCATAAAACAACTCTGCAGATATTCCTTCTTTCCTGCAATCCTGCATTATTTTATAAGCAAACTTACTTTCATTTTCCCCTAAATTAAAAAACAAAACTTTTGTAACCGTTTCTATATTTATTGGAAATAATCCAAGCTCCTCCATTACATCATAAATTCTGTCAAGACCAAAGCTGATACCCACTCCCGGCACATTTGGTACACCAAATAAACCAGTGAGATCGTCATATCTTCCTCCGCCTCCAATACTACCCATTTTTACATTTCTCGCACTTACTTCATAAATAGTTCCGGTATAATAATTTAAGCCACGGGCTAAGGTGAAATCAATCAGAACAGGATATTTTTCAGCATCAATATATTCCAGGATAAATTTTAATTCTTCTATGCCTTTGCGGCCGGTCTCAGATTTGCCTACAATATTTTCGACTGCTGCTATTTTTTCGAAATTATTCCCTTTGATCTGAAGATAATCGTTGATCATTTGCACTGCCGTTTCATTCAATCCTATGCTTTCCAGTTCCTGCACAACTTTTTCTAAACCAATTTTATCCAGCTTATCTATGATGACTGTAATGAGTGTCAGCTTATCAGTGTTTCCACAAACTTCAGCTAAAGCAGAGAGTATTTTTCGGTTATTGATTTTTATATCTGTATCAACCTTTAATTTTTGGAAAACATCTGTATAAATCTGTGCAAATTCAACATCACTTATTAAAGAATGTGTGCCGGCTACATCAGCATCGCATTGATAAAATTCACGGTATCTTCCTTTTTGCGGTCTGTCTGCTCGCCATACAGGCTGTACCTGGTATCGTTTGTAAGGGATTGTAAGATTGTTGAAATTCATGGCAACATATCTCGCAAATGGGATGGTGAGATCGTATCTTAACGCACGTTCTGTAATTCTTTTTTCATTTTTCCCCGAAAGAATATTTTCAAAATTGGCTCTTGCATCTTCCACTTTTGCAGGGTTATCGAGGCCATTATTCAAAATTTTAAAAATTAATTTGTCCCCTTCATCTCCATATTTCCCGGTAAGGGTTTCCAGGTTTTCCATAGCCGGCGTTTCCAGGGGCTCAAATCCATACAATTCAAACACCCGTTGAATAGTGTTTAAGATGAATTTTCTTTTTCCCAATATATGTGATCCAAAATCTCTGCTTCCTTGTGGTAACGATGGTTTCATATACGTAACGCGCTATGTTTATGTGGACGCAAATGTAAGTTTTCGATTTTTAAAAAATATAGGTCTCTTCTATGAATTAAATTTAAAAGCTGTCAATGTGATTTTTATCTTTATTCCATAATAGGATATTATTAACAAAAAATAATAACCAGATTTCTTTTTGTTGCATCTTATAATTGTGATTAGGCTGCGCATTTTAAAAAAAATGAAAAACAACTTATTTGAGTGCTACTAATTATTTATTTTATTTTATCTTTCCAGCCGTCATTTAAAAATTAAAAGTATGAGTCTTGAAGAATTTGACAATGAACCTGACCGGAAAACAAAAAGGTACCTCCTGATGAGGAGCATTACTGATTACGGAATGGGTCTCTTGTATTTAGCGATAGGGTCAGCCATTTTTTTTGCGAAGCAATTTCACTTTGGAAGTGAATTTATGATGAGTATTTCAGCAAAATTATTCGCGGGAGTTGCCGTTATATATGGATTGTGGAGGATTTACAGAGGGTATAAAAAAAATTATTTAAGAGAAAGATGATTGGGATTAAAAAACATATAGCGTTTATTGGCGTAGTGGTATTGATATCCATTTGGATTTTCTCGGGATGTACTCCACGATCACAAAGAACAGACATTGATAGTCCCGAATCAGGAACCATTCATATAAGTGTAGATGAATCTTTCAGGCCGGTAATAGATTCTCAGATTAAAGTATTTGAAAGTCAATTCCCGAAGGCTCACATCATTGCAGACTATAAATCTGAGGCTGATTGTTTTAAAGACCTTTATAAAGACAGTACCCGGATGATCATTGTTACAAGGGGGCTTTCCATGGCGGAAGAGAGGAGTTATAAAGACAGTACACAGATTTCTCCCTCATGGTTAAAAGTAGCTTATGATGCGATTGCAGTTGTGGTAAATAAAGATTCCCCGGATACATTATTTTCCCTGGCAAAATTAAGTGGAATTTTAGATGGAACTACTGCTGACAAAGAATTAGCCGTATTCGATGGTACAAGTGGTTCCAGCAGTTTTCGGTTTCTACAGGATTCTATATTAAAGGGAAGGCCTTTTGATCCTAAAAAAGTTTTTGCGAAGGACAATAGTAATGAAGTGTTGAAGTACGTAGAATCTAATAAAAATGTGATCGGATTTGTAGGCGTCAGCTGGATAGGCAATCCTGAAGACACAGCTCAGCTAAGTTTTTTAACAAAAGTAAAAATTGCTGCCGTTAAGTGTGAAAATTGTGAAGATCCAGCGTATGTAATGCCTTACCAGGCAAACATAATGACGAAAAAATATCCTTTGGTACGTGGTTTGTTTTATATATTGAAAGAGAACTTTAGCGGTTTGGGAGGAAGTTTTGCCAACTTTATGACTTATGAAAAAGGCCAGCTCATTTTCAGAAGGGCGTATCTCGGTCCTGCAAGAATGGATTTTACAATAAGAAGGGCAACCACCCAATAGCTTAGAACCAGTTTAATTAATTCAAAAAAAGAAAAAAATGAAAAAAATCGGATTATTATCTTCTTTATTATTGATGGCAAGTATACTATTTGCGCAAAGTATTGACGAAGGAAAAAAGTTTCTGAATTATGAAAGATTTGGAAGCGCTCAAAAAGTATTTACCCAATTACTGGCAACAAATCCTAACGATATAGATGCTGCATATTGGCTTGGACAAACTTATCTTCAGAATACAGACAATCCCGATTCCCTTGCTGCTAAAGCATTGTACCAAAAAACTTTACAGGCAAATCCAAATGCGGCCTTAATGATGGTAGGCGTGGGCCAGGTAGAATTAATGGAAGGAAAGTTAGCTGATGCAAAAAACAGGTTTGAAACCGCCATCAACCTAACAAAGAAAAAGGACTTGCCCGGCATTTTATTGGCTGTTGGCAGAGCGAATATTGATGCAAAGAAAGGTGATGCAATGTATGCAATTGATAAATTAACACAGGCAGCTGACAAGGATAAGAAAAATGCTGATATTCAGTTGGCCCTCGGTGATGCTTATCGTAAAATGATTGATGGTGCTAATGCAACTGTCGCTTATCAAAATGCACTTGCCATTGATCCTAAACTAGCCAGGGCAGATTTTATGATTGGTAGAATTTTTGAAACCCAGGGATTTGGACAGGAAGCAATTTATATGAAATATTACAACGATGCAATGGCAGCTGATCCCAATTTTGCGCCTGTTTATTACTGGTTATACAATTATTATTATACCAGGGATGTAAACAAGTCAAGAGAATACCTTAATAAATACGTAGCTGTTGCTGATAATGATTCTAAAAACTGTTATGCAGAAGCATCGCTTTTATTTGTATCTAAATTATACCAACAGGCTATTGACAAAGTAGATGGTTGTATTACCAGTGCAGGTACGGAAAAACCTTTTCCAAATTTATACGGTTTGAAGGCTTATTCATATAATGCATTAGGCGATTCAATGAATGCAAAAAAATATTTCGAAGAATTTTTTGCTAAGGTGAATCCTGAAAAAATAGGTCCAAACGATTATTCAACTTATGCACAGGTTTTACTTAAATTTCCGGGCCAGGAAAGTTTAGCCTCTTCTTTAGTTGAAAAAGCGATTGCTTTAGATACCGTCGCTGCAAGTAAAATAAAAACTGTAACTGATGTTGCGAAAAGCCTTTATGATGCAGGCAGGTATGAGGATGCAGGAAAATGGTATACTAAAGTGCTTAACGTAAATCCAAACTTTGGTGTAGTTGATTTGTATTGGGCAGGATATTCCGATTATCGCGGAGAAAATTACAAAGGAGCTGATTCTGTTTTTACTATTTACCAGCAGAAATATCCTGAAGATCTTTTTGGATGGTACTTAGGTGCGCGTTCAAAAGAGGGTTTGGATTCTAATGCTTTACAAGGATTGGCAAAGCCTAATTACGAAAAAATAATCTCTATTGCGGAATCAATTCCTAATAAAGATTCTATTGCAGATAAATTAATTCCGGCTTACAGGTATTTGCTGGCGTATTATTACAATGTAAAAGGTGATGTGGCCAATGCTGCAAAATATAATGACCTAATATTATTGATAAGCCCGACAGATGAAAACGCCTTAAAAAATAAAGATGCTTTTGCAAAGGCGTTGAAAACCAATGCCCAAAAAGGTCCGGCGAAAAATTAATTCATAATATAAAAAATTAAAACAGAAAGGTTCCCATTTGGGAGCCTTTTTTGTGATATAATAATCTTATTACCATCGCCTTTTTTTAGTCGTATGGATTATTGAATGGACTGTCTTATTTTTGCACCACAATATTCTAATTTGATACAAACTTTTTTACAGATTCAACCCGGCATTAATAGTACATCTAATTACCTGCCTATCGGTATTCAATTGATTTTTGCCATCATTTTCTTGGTCGGTATTATAGCACTTACAAACGTTCTTGGACCAAAAAGAATTACCGCTGAAAAATTAGTCAATTTTGAAAGTGGAATTGAATCACAGGGGAATGCAAGAAGGCCCATGTCCATAAAATATTTTATGGTAGCGATTCTTTTCGTACTATTCGATGTAGAAGTAATTTTCTTTTATCCTTATGCAGTTAACTTTCATGAATTAGGATGGAATGGTTTTATGGCAGTTTGCATGTTTGTTGGATTTTTTATTTGTGGATTTGTCTATGTAGTTAAAAAGGGTGGATTAAACTGGGAAGATTAATTAACCAGGAATGAACAAAGAATTGTATTTTTTAATTTTTCAAATTTCAACATAAATGGCTCGCCCCGTACAATATAATATTAAGAAAAAACCAATAGAAACACCGCTTTCTATTGTGCAGAAAGGTCCTGATGGTTATTCAGGTGAAGGTTTTTTTGCTACCAAATTAGCTGATGTCGTAGGTCTTGCACGGAAAAATTCCTTGTGGCCCTTACCTTTTGCAACCAGCTGCTGTGGCATTGAGTTTATGGCTTTGATGGGTTCCCACTATGATATTGGTAGATTTGGCGCTGAGCGGTTAAGTTTTACACCACGCCAATCTGATTTATTAATGGTAATAGGTACTATAGCCAAAAAAATGGCTCCTGTTGTAAAGCAGGTTTATTTACAAATGGCAGAGCCGCGTTGGGTAATAGCTATGGGTGCTTGTGCAAGTAGCGGCGGCATCTTCGATACCTATTCTGTACTGCAGGGTATAGACCAGATCATTCCTGTGGATGTGTATGTGCCGGGTTGTCCTCCACGTCCTGAAGCGGTGATTGATGGCTTTCTTCGTATCCAGGACCTGGTAGGTAAGGAGAGTTTAAGAAGAAGGAATTCAGATAGGTACCAGGAATTAATGAATAGCTACGGAATCCAATAATTGAACTGTATTTTTTGAAGAAATTTTGAGATAATAATGGCTTTAACAAACGAAATAATAAGAGACACTTTAAGGGAAAAATTTGGCGATGCCATTATTGGTTTTGAGGAGCCTTATGGTATGTTGACTTTTTCTACAGCTAAAGACATTAATCTAAAAGTTTTACAGTTCCTGTATGATGATCCTATATTGAAATTTCAATTTATGACAGACCTCACTGCTGTTCATTATCCTGATAATGCAGGAGAAGAATTAGCTGTAGTCTATCACATGCATAACCTGGCAGATAATGTCCGGATCCGTTATAAAGTGTTTACTGATATATTGACCCCTGATGTTTATAGTGCTTCTGCATTATATTCTGCCGCAAATTGGATGGAACGCGAAGCCTATGATTTTTTTGGGGTCAATTTTGTCGGGCATCCCAATTTAAAAAGGATATTAAATGTAGATGATATGGAATATTTTCCCTTGAGAAAAGAGTTTCCACTGGAGGATCAAAAAAGAACAGATAAGGATGATGAAATGTTTGGACGCACTTAATCCTATTTTTTAAACATTACCTTTTTTCAGAATCAGGTAATTATATTTAACCGAAAGTAGACGGAAGAGTTTGTAGAAGTTTAGAAGAATCAAACAGAAAGCAAAATGAGCCAGCATATAAAATTACCCGAAGGGGAATTGGAAAAACAAACCACCACCATCAACCTGGGGCCAACACACCCTGCTACTCATGGTGTTTTTCAAAATATTTTGGAATTAGATGGAGAAACGGTGGTGAGTGCAGTTTCTACGGTTGGCTATATTCACAGGGCCTTTGAAAAAATTGCAGAGCACCGGCCATTTTACCAGATTACACCATTAACAGACAGGTTAAATTATTGTTCATCGCCCATTAATAATATGGGTTGGCACATAACAACGGAAAAATTATTGGGCGTAAAGACACCTAAGCGTGTAGATTATTTGCGCGTTATCATCATGGAGCTGGCGCGAATTTCTGATCACCTGATCTGTAATTCAATAGTTGGGGTTGATACCGGCGCCTTTTCAGGATTCTTATACGTAATGCAATACAGGGAATTGATCTATGAAATATATGAAGAAATATGTGGCTCACGGTTAACTACAAATATGGGTCGCATTGGAGGATTTGAACGGAATTTCACTAATCAGGCATGGCAGAAATTGGATAAATTTCTGAAAGAATGGCCTGGCGTTTTGGAAGAATTCAACAATCTTTTCATGCGCAACAGAATATTTATGGATCGTACAATTGGAACAGGTGCTATTTCTGCTGAGCGAGCGCTGAACTATGGCTTTACAGGTCCAAATCTGCGTGCCGCAGGCGTAGACTATGATGTAAGGGTTCATACACCTTATAGTAGTTACCAGGATTTTGATTTCACCATTCCCGTAGGAAGTACAGGTGATTGTTATGATCGGTTTTTAGTGCGGAATGATGAAATGCACCAAAGTCTGTCAATTATTAAACAGGCGTATCAGAAAGTACAGGATTTTAAAGGAAAGGAAGCTGACGTATTTCACGCGGATGTTCCCGATTATTATCTACCTGATAAAAAAGATGTTTATACCAGTATGGAAGCATTGATTTACCATTTTAAAATAATAATGGGTGAGACTTATATGCCTAAAGGTGAAGTGTTTTCTTCAGTAGAAGGTGCAAATGGCGAATTAGGATTTTATTTGATAAGTGATGGTGGCCGTGCTCCTTACCGCTTGCATTTCAGAAGGCCTTGCTTTGTATATTACCAGGCGTATGAAGAATTGACGAAAGGTGGTATGTTAAGTGATGCAATTGTAACAATGAGTAGCTTGAATTTAATTGCGGGGGAATTGGATGCATAAGGGATTTAAATTAATAGAAAGAAATTAGAACAAATGACTTTTTCAGAAGAAAAATTACAAAGGGTACAAGAACTGATCAGCCACTATCCGGAAGGGAAGCAAAAAAGTGCTATTCTTCCTGTTTTGCATTTAGCCCAGGTCCAGAATGGTGGCTGGCTTGATACAAGTGCCATGGATTATGTAGCTTCCTTGCTGGAAATCCAACCAATTGAGGTATATGAGGTAGCCTCTTTTTATTCAATGTATAATTTACAACCTGTTGGTAAATTTGTTTTTGAGGTTTGCCAGACAGGTCCCTGCATGTTGAATGGAAGTGATGAAATTATAAAATATATTAGGGAGAAATTAGGAATTAATGCCAATGAAACTACGTCTGATGGGTTATTTACATTGAAAACAGTTGAATGCCTTGGTGCTTGCGGTTATGCACCTATGATGCAATTGGGGAAAATTTATAAGGAACATTTAACCAAAGAAAAAGTGGACCGGATTATAGAAGAATGTACAGCAAAAGCTGCTGCAAATAATTAAACATTAAATAATTATGGAAGCAATTATTCCTTATTTAAATTTTAATGGCAACGCCTCCGAAGCGTTAGACTTTTATGCCAAAGCCTTAAAAGGTAATATTGAATACAAGCAAACTTTTGGAGAATCCCCAATGGAAACACCGGAAGATTTCAAGGATAAAATAATGCACGCCAAATTTTCTGCGGGTGATTTAAATTTTTTGGTTTCTGATTGTCCGCCGGGTATAACGGTAGATGCGGGAAATAATTTATCGCTTTCTTTGGATTTCAAAGATGTTGATGAATTAAATGAAACATATGCTGCATTATCTGAAGGTGGAAAAGTAACAATGGAAGTGCAGGACACATTTTGGGGTGCACGCTTTGGTATGCTGATAGATAAATTTGGCTATAACTGGATGTTTAATCATGATTATCCGAAGGAGGACAAATAGATAGAAAAATAAAGCCTGTTATTTGGCAATGAATTCCATTAAAGGAAAACGAGATTATGAGCAAAAAATTATTATTAAATAAAATACACGTTGAAGGCATCAAAGGCTTTGATGTCTATCGTCGTGAAGGTGGCTATCAAAGTGTGGAAAAAGCTTTGAAGATGCAACAGGGTGATGTGACAGAGGAAGTAAAGAAAAGTGGCTTGAGAGGTAGAGGCGGCGCTGGTTTTCCTACCGGATTAAAATGGAGTTTTTTAGCAAAGCCTGATGGTGTTCCACGTCATTTGGTCGTTAATGCAGATGAGAGCGAACCCGGAACTTTTAAAGATCGTTTCCTCATGGAATTCATTCCCCATTTATTGATCGAGGGCATGATCGTTTCTTCTTTTGCTTTAGGAAGCAATGTATCCTATATCTATATACGTGGAGAATATGATTGGGTTTGCGATATCCTGGACCATGCGATCGATGAAGCTAAAGTAAATGGTTTCCTTGGTAAAAATATTTTAGGAAGTGGTTTTGATTGTGAAATATATACCCATCGTGGTGCAGGTGCTTACATATGTGGTGAAGAAACGGCTTTATTAGAAAGCCTTGAGGGCAAAAGAGGATTACCGAGAATTAAGCCACCGTTTCCGGCAGTAAAAGGAGCGTGGGACCGGCCAACTGTTGTAAATAATGTTGAAACGATTTGTGCTGTTGTTCCTATCATAAATGACGGCGGAGAAGCGTATGCAAAAATAGGTGTAGGAAAATCTACCGGTACTAAATTGATTTCGGCCTGTGGTAATATTAATAAGCCCGGAGTTTATGAAATTGACATGACCATTTCTGTAGAAGAATTTATTTATAGCGATGAATATTGTGGTGGCATTCCAAACGGGAAAAGGTTGAAGGCATGTATTCCCGGAGGTTCATCAGTTCCTATTTTACCTGCCAATCTCTTGCTCAAAACGGCCAAAGGTGAAACCCGTTATATGAATTATGAAAGCCTTGCGGATGGCGGTTTTCTTACAGGAAGTATGATGGGTTCCGGTGGATTTATTGTATTGGATGAAGACCAGTGTGTCGTTCGTCATACTTTAACGCTGGCAAGATTCTATCACCATGAAAGTTGTGGACAGTGCTCACCATGCAGGGAAGGAACCGGATGGCTCCATAAATTATTGAATAAAATAGAATACGGCAAGGGGAATTTGAAAGATATAGATTTGCTTTTCGATGTGCAGCGTAGAATAGAGGGAAATACAATTTGTCCGTTAGGAGATGCAGCAGCATGGCCGGTTGCAGCAGCTATCCGGCATTTCAGGGATGAGTTTGAATGGCATGTAAATAATCCGGAAGAATGTTTGGTGAGCAATTATGGATTGGCGCATTATGCGGATCCGTTGGAAGTGGCAGTTACAGTTTAGGACATTGAATTTATAATAAAGTCAATTTAAATTATGGATACGATAACCATACATCCGAAGTTAAAAGAACAGGTAAAAG
>JBDTEF010000180.1:0-9958 GCA_039922615.1 Ginsengibacter sp. | reverse complement strand
ATTACCGCAGATGCTGTGGGGAAACTGCCGGCACCTTTGCCATAAAAAAATTGTTTATCTGCAAATGCACTTTCAATAATTACTCCATTGTATTCATTTTTTATAAAAGCCAGCATGTCATCTTTCTTCACAAACTGCGGCAATACAAAAGCAGCTACTTTTCCATTCTTTAATTTTTTTGCATGCGCTACTAATTTTATTACAGAATCTTTCTTTTCTGCAATTGCAGCATCTTCACTATTAATATGTTGAATTCCTGTGAATGCCAACTGGCCAGGCTTTGGAATAATTCCGTAAGCATGTGTCAATAAAAAGGTCCATTTATTTAATGCATCATAACCATTCACATCCAGCGTGGGATTACTTTCTGCAAAGCCGGATTGCTGCGCCTCTAATAAGGCAGTTTTAAAAGAAACTTTGTCTTCAAACATTTTGGTCAAAATGAAATTTGTACTGCCATTTATTACCGCACTCATGGAATGCAATAAATCGTTGTCATAATATTCCTCGAGGTTGCGTATCACCGGAATAGACGCACAGCACGCGGCTTCATACAAAAAAGAACAGCCGGTTTGTTTTTGCAATTTTAATAATTCGGGTAAATGATCCGCAATCATCTTTTTATTGGCACTCACCACATTCTTTCCATTTATTAAAGCTGTGAAAACGATATCGTAAGCCGCATCTGCATCATCAATCAATTCTACAATTACATTTATATCAGGGTCATTCAGCAGAATGTATTTATCAATTGTAAACAATTCAGCAGGTGCACTCCTTGGTTTGCTGCTATTTTTGATACACACTTTTTTGATGGTGGCTTTCAGTGAAGGCGTTTGGTTAAGTACTTTGTAAAGGCCTTCGCCAACTACACCAAATCCAAATATGCCTAGTACTAATTCTTTATGATTGTTCATTTTGTTTTTTAATTCGTTTTTTTAAAAATTTGCAAGTATGAATTTGAAATTCAATTTCCTGATTACGTTTTGTGAGGAAACCAATTGATAAATAAAATGCGAAGCATTTCTTCTTCGTGCTCCTTCGTGCGCTTTGTGTCTTAGTGGTTCAAATGGTTTTTCTTTTTTTGTCTTTAAGAATTATTTACCACGAAGGCACAAAGAGCACGAAGGAAGAAAAGGCTGTTTCGTGTGCCACTAACCAAGGCGAAAAATCCGTGCAAATCCGTGTAATCCGTGGCCAGGTTTCAACAACTATGCACTTTGCAGCACGGCAGATTCAGCATGTACTTTTTTCAAAGCCTGTTTCAAATCCTGGATCAAATCTTCCACTTCCTCAATCCCTACAGATAAACGAATCAATCCATCACATACTCCTGCTGCCTTGCGTGTTTCTGCCGGAGTGGATTTGTGGGTCATTGTTGCCGGATGGCACAATAAACTTTTTACGCCGCCAAGGCTTTCTGCCAGTTTGAAATAATGAGTGCTTGTTACAAAAGTTTTTGCTGCTTCAATGGTATCTTCATTCAAGCCAAATGATATAATTCCACCAAAACCAGATGATTGTTTTTTAGCAATGTCATGATTAAAATGAGTAGGTAATCCTGGATAATACACATGGCTTACTTCCGGTTGCTCTTGTAAAAATTCTGCAATCTTCTGTGCATTTTCACAATGTTGTTTTAATCGTAAATGCAATGTCTCCAAACCCCGGATCACCAACCAGCAATCAAAAGGAGAGAGAATAGCACCGCTTGCATTTTGGATAAATTTTATTTTGGCGCCTAATTCTTCATTTTTAGTAACAACAATTCCTGCAATCAAATCACTATGACCACCAAGGTATTTTGTAGCACTATGAACTACTAAATCTGCGCCCAGGTTCAGCGGCTGTTGCAATACCGGCGAGGCAAAAGTATTGTCAACACAAAAGAGACAATTATTCGCTTTGGCTACTTCTGCAATAGAAGCGATGTCAGAAACTTTGAGTGTGGGATTGGTAGGCGTTTCTACCCAAATCAATTTTGTATTTGGCGTGATGCCATCTACCACGTTTTCAATTCTTGTGGTGTCAACATAATTTACCTTGATGCCAAATTTTTCATAAACGTGTGTGAACAAACGAAATGCTCCACCATAAATATCATCCACGGCTAAGATTTCATCACCGGCAGATAATAATTTTATGACTGCATCAATGGCGGCAAGGCCACTGCCAAAGGCAACGCCTGTACTTCCGTTTTCTAATTTGGCTACTAAAGTTTCTAATGCAGCACGTGTTGGATTTCCGGTGCGTGCATAATCATAGCCCCTGTTTTCACCTGGTGCATCCTGTACAAAAGTGGATGTCTGGTAGATAGGAACTGAAATAGCGCCTGTTAATGGGTCACAAGGAATGCTGTGAAGAAGTTGTGTTGCGTTGCTCATTTTTTTTGATTTTAAATTTTTAAAAGAAATTATTTTTTTATAAATCTTTATAAAACAATTATCAAAAAAAGCGCAGAATACGGTCAGTCAGCAAAGTTTTTCATTACCCAAAGGGCATAAAAAAACTCGTCTGACAGATCAGACGAGTTAATATATTTTTATTGGCGCGGCCAATTGATTTTAATTAAATCTTGAATCTGTTATCTGTCCCACATTTCTGCAGGATGGAGTTAGCACCTTAAATTATTCGTGAAAATAATTTAGGTTGCCAAGGTGTCATCGGGCCATATCCCTCTACCTTTCTTGATAATTGAATCACAAAGAACTGGAGCAAAGATGTGGAGGGAAATTGAAACTGCAAAATTTTTTTTTATTTTTTTGGAAATGAATAATTTAAAAAAATATTATCGCTCTAGAATTTTTGAAGTTCTCTTTTTACACTTTGCAAAGTTTAAAACAGAAAATCTACAATTTTAGTGAAACATATTGATTGATTATAAAATGCAAAGCATTTTCCCTTCGTGCTCTTCTTTACTTCGTGGTAAAACCTCCTTAGAATTAAAAGAAAAACCATTTCAACCACGAAGTCACGAAGAGCACGAAGGATTATTTCTGCGAAATAATTTCAGAAAAAAAGTGAATTGTGTGCTACGAACCAAGGCAGAGGCAGGTCTGAAAAGATTCAGTAGTCTGAACCATTAGCTGGAAAATCTTTTAGGTCGCCGAAGAAAACGTTCCGACCAAATATAACCTTCGAGATCAATTATAACAGTCATTTAACCCCGCTACCCTACAAATATTAAATCAATAAAAAACAAATTCCTAACTTTCGCCACCTCCAAAAAGCACAGTAGTAAATCCTTTTTAATTGGAGAATTTTTAGCCATTAAAATAAAATAGAAAACATGAATGCATCTGCAGATATAAAAAGATTACCAAGAAAATATTTACCTGAAACCCTTGCTATCACTGATTGGCAGGGAATCGAACCCTATTTTAAAGAACTCCTGGAGAGAGAAATTAATTCAAAAGAAGATTTGGAGAAATGGTTGCTTGATATGAGTGAAGTAGAAGCCATGCTCACCGAGGATATTTGCTGGCGCCAGATAAAAATGACGTGTGATACTGACAACAAACAACTTGAAGAATCTTTTAATTATTATTGTATGGAGATTCAACCGAAAATCCAACCTTATGCATTTGAATTAAATAAAAAATTAGTTGAGTCGCCTTTTATCAATGAATTAGATGCCGATAAATACTTTACTTATTTGCGGGGAGTCAAAAAAAGTATTGAACTTTTTCGGGAAGAAAATATTCCGATTCAATCTGAACTTTCTGTACTTCAGCAGCAATTCGGTGCTATTACCGGGCGTATGTCAATCGAAGTAAATGGCAAGACTTATACACTTCAGCAGGCAGGTAAATTTTTTGAAAGTCCTGATCGCGAATTACGCAAAGAAGTGTATGTGAAAATGAATGAAAGACGCTTGCAGGATAGGGAAGCATTAAATAAATTGTTTTCTGATTTAATAGAAAAGCGAAACCAGGAAGCACTGAATGCAGGTTTTGAAAATTATCGCGATTACAAATTTGAAGTCCTCGGCCGGTTTGATTATACCAAAGAAGATGCCTTTGAATTTCATGATTCTGTAAAGGAGCATGTATTGCCGTTAGTGAAAAAATTACACGAACAAAAGAGAGATAAATTACAATTAGATACGCTCCGTCCGTGGGATACGGAAGCTGAACCTGCGGGTACAAAACCGCTGGTTCCATTTAAAAATGGAAATGATCTTTTGAAAAAAACAATTGAATGTTTCACAGCGCTTCGTCCGTTCTTTGGAGAATGCCTGCAACGGATGGATGAGATGAAGCACATGGACCTGGAAAGCAGGATGGGAAAGGCTCCCGGCGGTTATAATATGCCATTGGCAGAAAGTGGTGCGCCATTTATTTTCATGAATGCTGCAGGGCAAATGCATGATGTAACAACGATGGTTCACGAAGGTGGCCATGCAATACAATCGTTTTTAACGCATGGTTTGGAGCTCAATGCATTCAAGGATTATCCGATGGAAATAGCAGAAGTGGCAAGTATGGCGATGGAGCTATTTAGTATGGATCACTGGGAAGTATTTTTTGATAATAAAGATGATTTAAAAAGAGCAAAAGAACATCAATTGGAAAGAGTGATTACTATTTTTCCATGGATAGCAGTGATTGATAAATTTCAACATTGGCTGTATGAAAATCCGACACATTCTTTGGAAGAGCGCTCTCAAAACTGGCTGAGAATCTTCAATGAATTCACGGATGGCGTTATCGATTATTCCGGCCTGGAAAAATATGTTGAAAATGGCTGGCAGAAGCAGTTACATCTTTATGAAGTGCCATTTTATTATATTGAATATGGAATTGCACAATTGGGCGCTATTGGTCTTTGGATGCAATACAAAAAGAATCCTGAATCGGCATTAGATAACTATATGAAAGCATTGAGCCTGGGCGGAACTAAAACGTTGCCGGAATTGTATAAAACTGCCGGATTGGAATTCGATTTTTCTTCAAAGAATGTGAAAACATTGATGGAATTTGTGAATGCGCAATTGGAGGAGTTGGAATAAATTTATGGTTGCCAAAGGATGATAATTCTTAATGAAATGGTTATTTTGATTTCAGCTAAAGCCCACATGTTTGGCCACGAGTTGCACGGATTTACACGAATTGTATTTGTCGCAAAAATCTATCTATATGATAAATGCTTTTTGGTTTTAAACATTTCCTCTAATTTTTCAATTACTTCAAATGAGGGTTTGTTCCAAAATATTCCATTGCCACTATCATTTCTCATTCCACGAACAAAACAATAATATACGCCGCCAAAATCTCTTTCATAATCAAAAGATGGTAAGCGGCTTTCTAAATATTTCTTTACCGCAACTGTGTAGATTAAATACTGAAGATGGTAATTGTTTTCATTCATTGCCATGGCTAAAGCCTCTGCTCCGTAGTCTTTGAGACTATCGCCGAGGTAGGTTGATTTCCAGTCAAGGACAAAATATTTATTTTCATTTTCAAATAATAGATCAATTTTCCCATTCATCATGCCTTCCATTTCTCCGAAAGTTTTTATGTGAATGGAGATGTTGTCATTATCATTGAAATCTGCCAGTGCAGCCGGATTGAATACTGCCACGGGAAAATCAAATTCCAATTCATGAATACGCTTTTCAAAATTAATATCAGATAATAAGAAATGATCTTCTTTGGTCTTCATTTGAGCATTTAATACATGATGAACCATTTCAGTCAGGTACTTTTCATAAATTACTTTTTGTGCCGGCGCGAACCTTTTGATAGCTTTTTCAATTATGACAGGCCATTTGGAATCGTCTGAAAAATTCAGATTTTCAAAAATGAAATGTAAGAGGTTACCTGTGATATTTCCTTTGGTCAATTGGTTATAAATAAAATTATCATAATCATCATTACCGCCCTTAAACTTACGCCTGGCTGACTTCTCAAGATGAGAAGCCAGCATGGTATAACTCATGCGATTCCAGTTTTTATGTAGAAGGTCAAATTTAATGGTGGGCTGCTCATTTCTTTTTTCAGAAATAATAGGGGAGGAATAATGCAGGTCATCACGATTGAATTCAGGATTTACAAGAGAGATCAAAGATGATTCAATACATTCTTTTGTAAAAAAAGACAATGAAGAATTTGTGTAATTATATTGTCCGGATTTGCCCGCATTTTTATATATATAACATTTATAAATCGCCCTGGTGATTGCTACATATATCAATCGACGATTTTCCTGTTCCAATTGCCTGGTATATAATTTAGTGTGTTCTTCAGTCAACTGACTTTTGAGTGCCGAAATATATTCTGAAGTCTTTTCATCTCTATAACTACATTCTTCATGTTTTGAAGTTGTTAATAAATCAAGATTCGGCGCAAAAACAATCGGATACTGTAGGCCTTTGCTACTATGAATTGTAACTATTTTTACCGCCTCTTCATCGGTTTCTATTCTTTGTTCCAGTTCATCACCTTCGTCGTCATTTTCTTCTATTCCGCGTTTTAACCAATCAACCAATTCAATTGGCGAAAGGTTTTTTATACTTTGTGTTTTGAATAAAAGTTCGATTAGCTGATAAAGATTGGTAATGATTCTCTCGCCGTTTTCTGTATTTTGTTGTAATAGAATTTTATGAATGGCGAAATCATTTATGAAAGTTTTTAGGGCTGTAAAAATTCCATTTTCCTCCCAATCATTTCTATACGTCTTGAAAAGTGAAGCAGTTTTTTCTGAATTAATTTTTAGGATCCTTTCAGAATTATAGCCCGTGAAACTTGTAAGTAGCGCACGGTTTATGTTTGCCTTTGTATTTTCCAAAAATGCCTGTAATACATAAAGTAATTCCTTCGCCTCGTTTGATTGCAGCACTTTTGCACCTGTAACCGTTACCGCTGGAATCCCATAAACTGATAGGGCTTTCTTAATTGTCATGCCATCATATTTTGATCTGACAAGAATGCCAATATCGGAAGGAGTAATAGATTGGTTATTGATTTGGTAATCTTTATTTTTTAGTAGTTCCGCAACCTGCATGGCAACTTCTGCCGTTATCTTCGTTTTGTTTGCCTGTATGTTTATTGATATTGGAATTATTTCTTCCTCTTTTTTTGTAAAACTTCCTTTTGTATTATTTTTCGGAGATTCCACTATCTTGTATTGTATCTTATCAGCTTCGCCTTCATCTTCCATTTTTTGGTCCTCTTTCTCTTCTTCCCGGTTTGTATGTTCAAAATGAAAAGTGTCAAAGTTTTCTACAGGCAAAAAGAATTGATTCATAGCATCAATCAGGCTTTTTGTAGACCGAAAGTTCACATTCATTTCATATACTTTATTTACATTGGAACGCGCCAGGAAGTAGGTAGAAATATCTGCTTTTCGCCATGCATAAATAGATTGTTTTGGATCACCAATGTAAAACAGAATCGTGTTTTTCTCAAATGCTTTCTCAAAAATTTCGTATTGTAATTTATCTGTATCCTGAAATTCATCAATAAATACGGCCTTGTATTGTTGTTTTAAAGCATTCACCAGCGCAGGATTATCTTTTTTAGCGATAGCAGAATGTAGATTCACAATTAGGTCGTCAAACGACATTTGGTTGGAAGAAAGTTTATATTTTAATACTCCTTCTTCTATTTCTTTAATAGCAACGCAATAGATTTGGTTGAGACAATCAGTAATGACAATTTGTAACTTTTGCCTTGCTTCTTCACATTCATCACATTGGTCGAGGATATCGGAATAGGTTTCAATAATGTAACCTGAATTTCTTTTTTCAACTATGTATCTAAGGAATTCATTTGGATCATCAATTTTGCTTAATACAAATCTTTTGGCGCTTCCTTTTTGTGATTTTGCTTTTAGGGCTGAATTATTTTCTTTTACAAACTGTAGCAGCGCTTCATCCAATTTGCCGGTTTCTGTGGTAACCAATTTTATTTCTTCAATAAATTTTAAATGATCTGCTTCACAAAAAGTCAATGAATTTTCCGAATCATATTTGAAGAAACGCTTACCTGCCAAATGATTTTTTACAACGGCAATAATTGATTTACGACTTAGATTATTTTCTATCAAAAGCGCCAATAATTCCGGGTGAATAGTTGTAATATATTTCCTCCAGAATTTCTGAACCTGCTCTTCCAGGATGGAAGAAGTATCCTGTAAAAGATCTGCTCCGAATAATTGATTGGTTTCAAATGCATAACTGGTTAAGGTTTGCTGGCAGAAACTATGAATGGTCATTACGGAAGTTTCGTCTAAATAGACAATGGCTTCTTTTAATAAAGAAGTGGTATTTTCTCCACCAATTGAAGAAATAGATTTATTTACAAGGTTGGCAATAGTTGTATCGTCAATCTTTTCACCCTGGGAATGCCGGTATGCACTTCTTATAAATTTTCGAATTCTTTCTTCGAGTTCGGCTACGGCTGCTTTTGTAAATGTAACCATCAATATTTCGCGTATGGAAATTTTCTTTTCGAGGATCAAACGCAAGGTAAGAATGGCTATTGAATAGGTTTTTCCTGTACCTGCGCTGGCTTCTATCAAATTGCTTCCTTCTAATGGAACCTCCAACGGATCAAAAGGATGGAATTTTATTTTAATCATTCTTTTTATTTCTTAAAAGGGTATTTTGTAAATACTTCAATGAGAGGCATTAATAATTTCCCCATTGCTTCTTTAAATTCTTCGTCAATTCCGGACTTACTGAAATAATGATTTTCATATTCTTTCACCATATAATTATTGTAACAAGGCTGATATTCATTCTCAAAAGTATCATGTACTTTTTTGGCAAATAGTTCCTCATCCAGATTTTCATAATCAGCAATTTTGATGTTAAAGTCAGGATCAAAGGGGATGATTTGTTCATGTCCTTTTTTGTATAGTTCGATCAATTCAGAAAGGATGTTACGGGCCTTTTCTTTTGAAATTTTATCTCCTTCAAAAGATTGTTTTTCTTTTTGGGAAATAAAGACCAATTCTTTTTGAATTCCGGATGCGGTCAATGCCAGGTAATTGATCCATGCGCCCAGCATATTTTTATTTTCACCTTTTGAATAGGAAATCGCTATTAAATTATTACCATAAATTCCCTTCACTTCACCTTTTAAAACAGTGTTCCCAAAATCAATATTTACAGGTTCAATTATTTCTTCGTTTCCTTCGGTTAATTGGCTGAATATTTCTTTCACTTCCTCAATTTCTTTGAGGGTATTATTTAAAACTACTCCAGCCATATTTTTTAATGGTAGTCCGCCGATTTTTAATTGTCTTTTTCTATAATCCTCAATTTCAGTTTCATTACTAAGAAGAATATCATTTTTAATTGCGGTTTTTTCTAAAGGACCTATTTCAAATATTTCAGTGTCGCTAAGCGTTACCGCATCCTCATTATAAAAAATACCTAAAACATTATTGTAATAACCTTTAAAAGGGTTTTTAAGAAAGGAGATAAGCTTTTGCAGGTCAATTTCTTTAAAATTAAATTCCTCTGTTGATTCTTTACTTTGAAAGATCTGTTCCGGTTCTTTATTTTCTAAAAGATAACTGTAAAATCTGGAATCTGCTGCGTTGTATTTTTGGCTAAATCCATGTAAAGGTTGTTTTGTGATTAATTGATTGCGTACCTCCTTTGGGCTTGTAGAAGCAGATTCGATAAAGTCGATTAATTCGTCAATAAGAATCGAAGGTGGCAAGGTGGAATTGTCTTTCCCATTTTGCCCTGTGTAACTGATGAACAAATATTGTTGGGCTGAAAGAAGTGTTTCAAGGAAAAGATGGTTATCATTTAACTTTATATTCCGGTCTCCTTTTCTTCTCTCTTTCTCAATAAGATTAAAACTTATTTTTTTATCTTTTCTGGGAAATTTATCAAAATTCATTCCTAGTAAAGCGACTACTTTAAAAGGAATACTTCGCATTGGAATTAGTGAACAAAATGTAATGCCTCCTCCTGCAAAAGCCTTGCTACTTGTAGCTC
>JBDTEF010000179.1:0-4521 GCA_039922615.1 Ginsengibacter sp. | reverse complement strand
GAGCCAAGTAACTGGCAGCTTTATAATCATCAACCTGCTTTTGAGTGGTAAGAATTCCTAAGAATTTTCTTCCATAAAATACACCTAAGGGTTGACCCACAACGAGTGCATTACTACCGATTCTAACATAGCCGTTTTCCTGTACAGCCAGGTCATTGGAAATGGCCAGTACCTTTGAGCGATTTTGTGATATGTTTATGTCGCCTGTCCATTGGAAGCCTTTATTACGTATAAAATCACCCCTGACATCCAATTCAATCCCTTTATTACTGATTTTGGCAATGTTGGAAACAAGGCTGGTAAACCCGGAGCTACTGGGAACAATGGTAGTATATAACACTCCATCGGTGATTTTTTCATAAACACCCGCAGCAATTTTCAACCTGTTATTAAACATGGCAATATCTACGCCGGCATCTTTTTGTAACGTATTCTCCCATCTTAAATCCGGGTTGCCCAATTGTGAAGGAGTCAGCGCATTGGTACCTAAATAGGAAGCCGGGCTGAATAAAGTATAAAATAAGTTGTCTCCGATATTTTGTGTACCCGTATATCCGGCACTGGCACGGAATTTCAACTCATTGAGCCATTTTGCACTTTTAAGGAACCTTTCTTCTGATGCCCTCCAGGCTATACCGCCCGATGGGAAATAACCGACCCTGTTATTTTTAGGGAATTTAGAAGAAATATCAGACCTTCCTGTAAAGGTGAATAAATATCTTTCTTTCAAAGCATAATTAGCCCTCATATAGAAACTCAATAGTGAATTCTGGCCTGATAAACCAGCAGGGGCTAAAGCTAAAGCAGCTGAAGATAAATTATTTAAATATTTATCATCCGGAAAACCCTCCCCGCTGGCAGTAAAGGAATTTTGACGGCTTTTTTGCCATGAGGTACCAGCCAAAAAATTGATTCGGTTGTTTTCATTAAATTGTTTATCCCACGTTAAGGTATTTTCTACAAATATATTTGTGGCTTGTGTCTGCCCCTGCGTGGCAATTCCAGGGCTGGTGGACTGATTACCGTAGGGACCTGCGATCAATGTGGTGGATGACGTGTAATTATCCTGGTGATAATTGGAATAATTTACAGAAACAACTGATTTGAATTTTAATGATTTCAGAATGTCATATTCCGCAGCAATTGAACCCAAAAGTTGAGCGGTATTTGCTTTATTTACTCCATTGAGTAAACTCAATGGGCTCTGGAATCCATTGAAAGCATGAAGGTCCGACTCATTTATAACACGGATACTTCCATCTGGATTATAAGCAGTAAACGTTGGCGGCGCATATAAAGCCTGGCTATATACCCCATTTGTTATGTTATTTTTACTAAAACTATAATCGAGATTTGTAATAAACCTGAATCTTTTAGTAATTTCATTATCCAAATTCATCTTTCCGGAAATTCTTTCAAAGTCTGTCCCAATTATTGCCCCATTTTGTTTAGTATATGCCAGCGAAGTATAATAGCGTGAATTGGTACCACCTCCACGTACAGAAATATCAGCATTTTGAGCTATGCCATTTCGCAATATTAAACTCAACCAGTCAGTATTAGCAGTCCCGAAGAAATTCGGGTCGTTAAGAATGCTGTTTGCAAAGGCATCAGGAGGAAGTACAGGATTCGCCGCTGCTCTTGCGTCATTAAGATTCTTAGCTGCTTCTTTCAAGACGGCTTTGTACTGATCGGCATTGAGTAACTTCTCTTTGATAGGAACACTTGCACCAGCATAATAGTTAAAGTCAAAAATAGGTTTTTGATCCTTTTTTCCTTTTTTGGTAGTTATAATTACAACTCCATTGACTGCTTTGGAGCCATAAATTGCCGTCGCGGAGGCATCTTTCAAAATGTCAATACTCTCAATATCATTAATATTTAAACCAGCCAGGCTATTTAGCCCCCGTGAAAAAGAGCCCGATATAGTACCTTTATCAGCATCACGACTAAATGTAGCTACAGGGCTGACAATTTCAGCAGCACTTTGCAGGTACCTGTTTTGGATCTGCACCGGAATTCCATCAATGATATAAAGCGGGTCATTACCACCTAAAAGTGAGGTACCACCTCTTATACGAATCTTCGCCATTCCTCCCGGAGAACCATCACCTTGTATTACCTGCACACCGGCTGCTTTACCACTTAGAGCCTGGTCAATGCTAACAAAAGTTGTATTCTTCAATTCATCGGGATTTATACTGGCTACGGATCCTGTGAGATCTTTTCTCTTGGTTGTGCCATATCCTACTACTACCACCTCATCCTGAACCTTCACATGAAGTTTCAATGTAATATTTATGACACTTCTTCCCTTCAAAGCAATTGATTGGGTTTCGTAGCCGACATTTGAAAAAACGATAGTTGCATTTGGTTCTACATTGCTTAATTGAAAGTCACCATTGGCATCAGTTGTAGCGCCTTTTGTTGTGCCTTTTACCACAACGGATACGTCAGGTAAAGGTTTGCCATTATCATCAGTAACTTTGCCGCGTACATCTGATACAGCTAAAATCTGGGTCAGGCTTGCCTTAGGCTGAGCTTCCTGCCGCAATTTTATCACCACCATATTTTGAATGATAGTATAAGTAATTGGTTGATTCTTTATAACGGCATCCATTACATCTTTTACCGATGCATCTGAAAATGACAATGTTACCGGCCGCGTATCTTTCAATGTTTTTTCATCCCATAAAAAAGAAAGGCCGGTTTGTTTTTTTACCTGTTCAAATACCTGCTGTACCGGTGTGTTCTTTACCGAAATACTGACACTTTGGGAGAAGCCTTTTGCACTCACCTGTAACACCATTACAATTAGTAAGAATACGGTTAGTTTCATAATCAACATCATTTTAATGAAACATCTTCGCTTTTCGGGCGAAAGCGAACAAGATAGAATTTGCATAACTTTGCTTTGGTTTGGTTAATGAATTAAATAGTCTATTCCTGATTTATTTATTGTTTTAACTCAACTTTTGGCAGGGGAGTGCTTCGAACACTTCCCTGTTTTTTATTTGAATTTTTAGAAATCCTTATTTCAACATTTTTACTTTTAGACATCCATTGGTTTACATTTTTTATTTTTCCTGGGAATCACTCTCATGAAGAATTAGCTTCTTTCCATCCAGGTTGCTTGAAACTTTATTCTCTTTCAAGGCTTGCAGTAGAGTGGAAAGATTTACATTATAACTGATAGATCCACCAAATTTCCTTTCAGGCATTTCACCATCATACGATACATCTACATCATACCATCGCGAAATCTGTCTCATCAATGATTGCAGGCTTGTGCCACTTAACAGAAAATACCTGTTCTTCCAGGCCATTACATTTTCCAGGTTTACATTTTTTTCCACTTGAATATTTGCAGCAACATGGGCTTGTTCACCCGGTTTTATAATTACGCTTTTTCTACCCTTACTCACCTCCACCGAACCTTCCAATAATGTTGTTTTTATTTCTCCGTCATCTTCATACGCATTGACATTAAAATGTGTTCCCAACACTTTTACATCCATGCCATTTACAGACACCTGAAATGGCATATTTGCATTATGCGCCACTTCAAAATAAGCTTCGCCACTTATTTTTACTTCTCTCTGATTTCCTGTAAATGATGTAGGAAAAGTAATGCTGCTTTCTGCGTTTAACCATACCTGTGAGCCATCAGCAAGTGTAAGCTGGTATTGGCCTCCACGGGGTGTGGAAATGGTGTTATATTGAATCGCAATAGCCTCACCGGTTTGTTTTTCATAAACCAATTTTCCACTTTCGGTTTTCATTACCTGTGCATTCCCTTGTTTGCTTAGTAAACCGTTTTGGGCACTATCTAAAATGATAGTGCTGCCATTTGAAAGTGTTAGAGTGGCTTTATTTCCGCCGGGGCCTATGTCATTCTTAATCTTAGTATTTTCAACAACGTTTCGCGAAAGTTGTTTATCATTATTTTTTTTAAAATAGAAATAGGAAAATCCTGCTACCAATATTAATATGACAGAGGCTGCAGCCATCCATCTCGGAAACAGAAACCTAACTTTTTTCTTCTCGTTGATTGAGGAATAAATATCTTCCCAAATTTCCTTTCTCAAATGCTCATCCGCCATTGTGGGATCAGCAGAGAGGATTGCAAGAAGCCATTTTTCTGCAGTAAGATATTGATCAATATTTGCTGGATTTGAGGCAATCCACTTTTGCCAAAATAATTCATCTTCCGCAGAACGGTATTTGACCCACTTTATAAAAAAAGCGTCATCCAGGAATTGCTCAGCAGTGTAGTTATCGTATTGTTGTAGCATCATAATTCTTCTTCACTTTTAACAGGACAGTTAGGAAACGATAATTACCCCATAGAAATTAAATATTTTTAAGAATAAATAACTTCCGGATAATTACCGGTTTCAATCCCGGGTAGTAAAATAATTTTTTTGGATATAGTATAGTTAGTTGTCAGGAATGCGTTGATAAAATAAAGAACGAAAAAAGAGCTACTCCAATTACATCCTTTAGCGCCGATAATGCCCT
>JBDTEF010000178.1:0-13660 GCA_039922615.1 Ginsengibacter sp. | reverse complement strand
CCTTTTTCGACCAGTAGATCACTCAATCCAAATTCATTGTAATCATGATTCGTAAGGCTTAAAACAGGCTTTTTCAGTTTTAAAGCCATATCTATTACCGCACTTTTAATAATTTGAGGCGTCCATTCACATTCACCTGTCAGCCATGGAAATTTAAATCGGGTAAGTTCCGAAGCGGAAGCCTGGTCCAAAACGAAAGTGCAATTATCATGATGTTGGAGTAGCGAGGCAGGTATTTCTTCAGTTATTTTTCCTTCAACTGCTTTACTGATAACAGGAGCTTTCGCTTTTCCCCATGCCATCAGTATGATACTTCTCGCATTCATAATAGTACTCAAGCCCATGGTGATGGCCATTCTTGGTACTTCAGAAATATTACCAAATTCGTGCGAATTGGCAATTCTTGTATTCGTATCCAAAGCAATCAGTCTTGTTTTGGAATAAGTAGGCGAGCCGGGTTCATTAAAACCTATGTGTCCATTATTTCCAATTCCCAATATTTGTAAATCAATTCCACCTGCCTCCTGAATTTTATTTTCATAATCGATCACATGCGCTTTCATTTTATCCTTAGGTATCATGCCATCCGGTAAAAAGTAATTTTTCGGATCAATATCTGTTTGCTCAAATAAATTTTTTCGCATGAAATAATGATAACTATTAATCGAATCAGCCTCCATTGGATAATATTGATCCAGGTTAAACGTGATCACATTCTTAAAGCTCAAACCTTCCTCCTTGTGCATTCTTACCAATTCTGCATACAATGATTTTGGCGTAGATCCGGTAGCGAGACCAATAACAGCTCGTTGACCATTCTCGTTTTTTTCTGTGATGAGCTCAGCGATAATTCTTGCTACGTATTTAGATCCTTCCAAAGGATTGTCAAAAATTTTTACAGGTATTTTTTCAAGAGAATCGGTCAGATCGATGCTTTGTGAAATGTTCATAATTTAAACAGAATTAATTAGGTTATTCTTTCAAAAATAAGAAATACTTAAAATACAATCCGTGCAAATCCGTGTAATCAGTGGCAGAATGTATTTTAGTATTATTCCCAATTGGAATATGTAACCATTTGCTTTTGAAATTATTTTTAAATCATTTTTTCTTCTTTTAATTTACCTGGATCTCATCTACAAATAACCATGCGGGTTCACCAGCTCCCGGCAAACCTCCTGGAATCATTCCTAAATTCTTTGCGAAGACTTTTAAATATCTCGCTGATTTATTTACCTGTAATATGAATTCCCTTATTTCTTGATCTTTACCGGGGTTTAAAACCCTATCTATTTTTGCAGCCTCGGTAAAAGTAATTCCATCATCCGAAACCATTATCTCTATTGACTTTGGTAAATAAATCCAGCTGCCATTCATGTCCAGCGTTTTTAAGGTTACACTATTTACTTGCGTCATAGTTCCCAGGTCAATAGTTGCTGTCAAATCTTTTCCATTAAAGCCAAGCCATTCTGATGATGAGGACAAATTATTGGCTGCTACAATTCCATTCACCAGGGTGAATTCCCCACTTCCGGGATAGTTGGGCGATGGCTGTTCTGAGAGCGTTATCTTTTTCCCGGTTGCTTTATTAAAAGAAAAGTCTTTAATAATCGTGTTTCCTTTTTTACCGCTTACCTGTAAATAAGCATGAACAATTTCTGAATTTTTTATTACAATTGGAGTGGAGTAATCTTTCCAATACGGATCGCTTCCCATTTGATATTTAATGATGTTATCAGGATAATTACTCCAAAGCTTAAGAACTACTCCATTATTATTGTCTGTCGGAATAATGGAAGATTGTAAATCGTAATAAGCAGTGCTGAAATTGGCCCCCCATAATGCGTATCGCTTAATGATAGCTCGTAATTCTGCTGAAAAGCGGTTCCAATCTTTTTCTTCTTTTGACGACCACAAGACTTCACTCAATGCACTCATTCTTGGAAAGATCATGTATTCAACTTTCGAAGGATATTGAATGTATTCTGTCCATAAATTTGCCTGGGCACCTAAAATATATTTTTCTTCTTCAACAGACAAAGCTGCAGGAACCGGTTCATAACTGTAGACTTTTTCTACGGGTAAATAACCCCCAATTGTAACACTGTCATCATTCTTAGCTTGTGAGTGATCGAAATAGCAATAAGTGCCTGGGGTCATTATTACATCATGTTTTTGTTGTGCTGCGGTGATGCCACCTTCTTCGCCACGCCAACTCATCACAGTTGCATTGGGCGCTAAACCGCCTTCCAGTATTTCATCCCAGCCGATTATTTTTCTTCCTTTGGCATTTAGGTATTTCTCAATCCGATGTATAAAATAACTTTGTAAACCGTGCTCATCTTGCAGGTTATTATCACTGATCAGTTTTTGAGAAAATGGAGATCTTTTCCAGGAATCTTTGGGTGCTTCATCGCCGCCAATGTGAATATATTTTGATGGAAATAATACCATTACTTCATCCAATACATTTTCTAAAAAAGTGAAAGTATAATCCGTAGGAGCAAAAATATCTTCAAATACACCCCACGCCTGTTGGACTTGTTTTCCATCCAAACTTCCAGCCCATATTGTTTTGGGATCTGGTTTTGTAGATTCACCGGGGAAGCAACTTAATTGCGGATAGGCAGCTATCGCAGCTGACGCATGACCAGGCATTTCTATTTCCGGGATCACAGTAATAAACCTGTCACTCGCATATTTTACAATTTCCTTAATTTGGTTCTGGGTATAAAATCCGCCATAAACAATGCTGTCATTTCCTGTTCCCGGATATTGGCCAATGATAGTTCCGTTCCTATAACCACCAACAGATGTAAGAAGCGGATATTTTTTTATTTCTATCCGCCATCCCTGGTCATCAGTAAGGTGCCAGTGAAAAGTATTGAATTTATTGTAAGCCAGGTAATCAAGGTATTTTTTTATAAAATCGACGTCAAAAAAATGACGGCTCACATCGAGATGCATTCCTCTGTAGGCAAACCTCGGAAAATCATTGATGCTGAGCTGGGGGATAATAAAACTTATACGTTGTGCATTCACGGGTTTTGTTGTCGGCATTAATTGCAGCAAACTTTGTATTCCATAAAAAATTCCTTCATTTCCCACACTGGCAATTCTTATTTTATTGGCACTTACCTCTATCGTATAGGCATCTTTCCTGTTGGCTGATTTTTCTTTTACCAACTCGATAGAATTCATACCGGATGTATGTTTTGAACTTATTTTCAATGAAAATCCATACAATTGATTTAGGTAAAGATTCAACATCTCCGCTTCATGCCTTGTATCATCGTTAGCTATAATAAATGTTGAATTGGAAAGAATAAAATGGCCATCGTGCACTTTAAGTGATACAGGTTGTGGTATTATATTTATAGGTGCTGCCTGGGCCCATCCCTGCATTGACGAAAACAAAAACAAAGAAAGTGGTAATAGCCAATTTTTAATATTCATTAGAATTTGTTTAATTGATTTGAGGTAATTGGACACTGCTAAAATACGACTGATTTCTTTCTTCTACCAGTATTTGAACGCCTGGAAGATATTAAAAATATTTACTTTATATCTCCTTACATAGATACCCTGACCAATCCCAGGATCGCTTCCTTTTCTACTTTATATTATAGGTTTTGGAAATTTAAAAGGTTGCTCACTGCTTTGTTCCACTTTATATTTATATTTTTTAATCGTAGTTTTACAAGCCTGGTCAGTAGATTATTTTTACGATAAAAATAGATTATATAATGCCGCATTATCAAAAATTGGGAACGATCCCTCATAAACGTCATACACAATTTAGAAAACCTGGTGGTGAACTTTATTCAGAACAACTTTTCTCGACAGAAGGGTTTTCATCGGATTCATCTTTGCTTTATCACTCTCATCCTCCCACACAAATTACAAAAACAGGTGAACCTTTTAATGTAATGCCGGAAATCGCAGAGGAGAAGATGCTGAAACACCGTAGTTTCCAGGGATTCAACATTAAACCAACGGATGACTACCTTAAAAGCCGCAAACCTGTTTTGGTAAATGCTGATATCCAGATTTCACTTGCCGCTCCAAAGAAAAGCATGAAAGATTATTTCTATAAAAATGCAGATGCTGACGAAGTAATATTTATCCATGAAGGATCAGGCGTATTAAAAACACAATATGGTCATTTGAAATTTGGTTATGGTGATTATCTGGTAATCCCACGAGGCGCTATTTACCAAATTTATTTTGACACAAAAGACAACCGCTTGTTTATTGTAGAATCGCATAGTCCTGTCCATTATCCCAAACATTACATGAGTAAATATGGACAATTACTGGAAAATTCACCTTATTGTGAGAGGGATATAAGAGTGCCTGAAAACCTCGAAACAATAGATGAAAAAGGAGATTTTCTTATAATGACCAAAAAGCGTGGTATCATGTATCCCATCCACTATCGTTACCATCCTTTTGATGTGGTAGGTTGGGATGGATGCTGTTATCCTTTTGCTTTTTCTATTCATGATTTCGAGCCAATCACAGGTCGTGTTCACCAACCGCCACCGGTGCATCTGACTTTTGAAGGCCACAATTTTGTAATTTGTTCTTTTGTGCCACGAATGTATGATTACCATCCTGATGCTATTCCGGCTCCTTACAATCACAGTAATATTGATAGTGATGAATTACTTTATTATGTAGATGGCGATTTTATGAGCAGGAAACATGTAACACGCGGGATGATTACATTACACCCCGGCGGTATTCCTCATGGTCCACATCCGGGAGCAGTTGAGAAAAGTATAGGCATGAAAGAAACTAAAGAATTGGCTGTAATGGTAGATACTTTTCATCCTTTACAATTGACAAAACAAGCACTGGAAATTGAGGATGAAAATTATGTAATGAGTTGGGCGGAGTAAGGTAAAACAAATATTTGAACACAATTTTTGAAAAAAAAATTTCTAATATTATTCAAATTCTTAGCGGCACAGAGTTAGAGCTCCTCTCCCGCGGGAGATGGCTTGGTATGAGGCTTTATTAATGAGATACCTCTCAAAAAATTTATTTGATAACTGTCTTTTTAAATATTGCTTTATTAATTTTTTTGTATAATTTGGATTTGAAAATTCAACCATTCAACCATTCAACCATTTAACCACTTAACTTATAATACCCCACATTTATGATCAAGTTTAATGACCTCAAAAAAGGAGATTACGTTTTTGCTGAAAGTGACGGCCAGGCATGGCAGGGAGAAGTTACTGATTTGAATCACGATGAAAAGCAAATATGCGTAAACAATGGTATACAGGATTTTTGGTTCGAAGCGGATAATCTTTTTCCCATACCTCTTGATGAAGCAAGGTTATTAAAAATGAAATTCAGAAAGCAGGAAATGGAAGATGGTTCTGTGAAATATATGAAAGATGCTTTCAGAATACTCACCCCGAAACAGGATGATTTTTCGTCTTATGAAATATGGTATAGGGACGAACGGCGCCAGATTACCCATCCGATATATCTTCACGAATTACAAAATCATTACCTGGAAATGACCAAAGTTCATCTGACTGATAAACTGGTATAAATTCCTAAAATTAAATTTTCTTTTCGGAAATAATCTTTGATTGATTATTCGAAAAATTGACTAATTTGTCACTTTTCCAGGGGCATCAATTCCCATTATTGCCAAAAAAGCTATTTATTTTGCAAATAATTAGGAAATACTGTAAAGTTTCCATGTAATTGTTTTTAAAATTAAATATTTAAACTTATCTTCGCGCTCCGAAAAATAAGAATGGCAAAACAAGCATTAATTAAACAAGACGGTACGATTCTGGAAGCGCTCTCCAATGCTATGTTCCGGGTAAAACTGGAAAATGGACACGAGATATTGGCAACCATATCCGGCAAGATGAGGATGCATTACATTCGGATCTTGCCTGGTGATAAAGTAGGCGTAGAAATGAGTCCTTATGATTTATCAAGAGGCCGCATCATTTTCAGGTATAAATAATACGTAACTATTTAGTTATAAAATAATAAAGGTTTAAAAATAAAGACAAATCATGAAAGTAAGGGCAGCAATAAAAAAGAGAAGTGTTGATTGCAAAATCGTAAGGAGAAAAGGAAGACTTTACGTTATCAACAAAAAGAATCCTCGTTTTAAGCAAAGACAAGGATAAAAAAGATTTTTATAAAAATCGAACAGCGAAAAAAAATTAAAATTCTAATTAAAAAATAAAAAAAGCATGGCGCGTATTGCCGGTATAGATTTACCAAAAAACAAAAGGGGAGAAATTGGCCTTACCTATATATATGGGATCGGTCCTTCTACTGCCCGTTATATTCTTGATAAGGCAGAAATTGATTACAATAAAAAAGTGAATCAATGGAATGATGAAGAACAAACCGCTATCAGGAATATAATCAGTTCTGAATTTAAAACCGAAGGCGCATTGCGTTCAGAGGTTCAGACAAACATTAAACGTTTGTTGGACATCGCTTGTTACCGTGGATTAAGACATCGTAAAGGTTTACCATTACGTGGGCAACGTACCCGTACAAACAGCCGTACCCGTAAAGGAAAACGTAGAACTGTTGCTGGTAAGAAGAAAGCTCCTAAAAAATAAATAAGCCTTTAGCTGCCGAAATTAACCGGCAGCTTATTGCATTTATATATGGCTTGTATTTTTGAACCAATACCGGATCTCTAAGCCGAAGGAGGTATGGGTTCTACCGGGAAATTTTCCGGGATTATTTAACATTTTAAAGATTACCTAAGTAAAAATGGCAAAAGCATCTCAAGGAACCAAAGGGTCGCAAGGAAAAGGTTCATCGAAAGCATCCTCGAAGAAAAGAGTCGTAAAAGTAGAAACCTACGGTGACGCTCACATTGTTGCAAGTTTCAACAATATTATTATCAGTTTAACCAACAAACAAGGCCAGGTGATTTCATGGTCTTCAGCAGGCAAAATGGGATTCAGAGGTTCTAAAAAGAACACACCATATGCTGCACAGATGGCCGCTGCAGATGCTGCAAAAACAGCGATTGACGCAGGTCTTAAAAAGGTTGACGTATTTGTAAAAGGACCAGGATCAGGACGCGAAGGCGCTATCCGTTCTTTGTCTCAATCAGGAATTGAAGTAGTACAAATTAAAGATATTACTCCATTACCACACAATGGTTGCAGACCTCCGAAGAAAAGAAGGGTTTAGGTTGTAGGTATCAGGTACTAGGTATCAGGTATCAGGAAACCAAAATCATATCTATTTCAATCAATAAAATAACACAATTTCATAACCGGGTGTTTCATTAATTTTTGATTTTTAATGATGAAGCACCGACACTAAAAAATCAATTCATAATTATGGCTCGTTACACAGGTCCAAAAACTAAAATCTCCAGGATCTTTGGAGAACCCATTACCGGAAATGGTAAGTGGTTGACAAAAAACAGCAACCCGCCGGGTATGCACGGAGCAGCACGTAAGCGTAAAACGCTTGGTGAATATGCTACACAGCTTCGCGAAAAACAAAAAGCAAAGTACACGTATGGTTTGTTGGAAAAGCAATTCCACAATACATTTGATGAAGCCGCACGCCGTAGTGGAGTTACCGGTGAATTATTGATCAAGTTATTGGAAGCTCGTCTTGATAATGTTGTTTACCGTATGGGAATAGCACCAAGCCGCCAGGCTGCACGCCAGTTGGTTTCGCACAAGCACATCACTGTAAACGGAAATGTTTTAAACATTCCCTCTTATTCTTTGCAACCGGGAGATGAAGTTGGTTTGAAAGGTAAAACTTCTCACAACGCAAATCTTACAGGAAACATGAGACCTAAGAATCCAAAATTCAATTGGCTTGAGTGGAACGAAACTTCAATGAAAGGTACTTTTATTACCTATCCTGAAAGGGAAAGTGTTCCTGAAAATATCAAGGAATCACTTATTGTAGAATTGTACAGTAAATAATCCCTGATCCCTATTCGAAACAAGGAAAAAAATTAGTATCGTAATTAAAACATCCTCAACTTACTACGGTGGTTTTGGATCAAATCAATTAAACAAAATACAAAAATGGCCATTTTAAATTTTGTAAAACCAGACAAAATCGTTCTACAAAAAAGCAATGATTTTGAAGCGCAATTCGAATTTCGTCCATTAGAGCCAGGATATGGCGTTACAATCGGCAATGCACTTCGCAGGGTATTATTAAATTCCCTGGAAGGATATGCAATTGTAGGTATCTCTGTTGCAGGAGCAGATCATGAATTCGCAACTATAAAAGGTATTACTGAAGATGTAACCGAAATGATCCTGAATTTAAAGCAGGTTCGTTTTAAGAAGAAAACAGAGGAAGATCCCGGAACAGAGAAGATAAGTCTTTCATTGAAAAATAAGTCAGAATTCACTGCAGGTATGATTGGAGAAGCATCACCTTTTTACGAGGTTATGAACCCTGATTTTCTTATTTGCACAATGGATACCTCTGCAAAATTAGATATTGAAATCACTATTGCTAAAGGCCGTGGATACGTACCTGCGGAAGAAAGTACTGAAAAAAGTTCTCACTTTGGATATATTCCTGTAGATGCTATTTATACTCCCATCAAAAATGTAAAGTATAAAATTGAAAATACAAGGGTAGAACAACGTACCGATTTTGAAAAATTGGTAATGGATGTGAGCACTGACGGAACGATCCATCCTGAAGAAGCAGTAAAACAAGCTTCAAGGATACTGATTCAACACCTGATGATCATCACTGATGAAAACATCACTTTTGATAACAAAGAAGAGAAGAAAGAAGACCTTGTTGACGAACAAACTTTACAACTTCGTAAAGTATTGAAAACGCCATTGGAAGATCTTGATCTTTCTGTAAGAGCATTCAATTGTCTGAAAGCTGCGAAGATCAATTCTTTGAGTGAATTGGTTCAATACGAGCAGGAAGATTTGATGAAATTCAGAAACTTTGGTCAGAAATCATTAAGCGAAATCGAACAGGTGCTTAACGAAAGAGGTCTTAGATTCGGAATGGATTTGAGTAAAGTAAAATTGGATGAAGAGTAATTGATTATTGATCACTTATCCCATCCAACAAAAAAATAAATTTAAAAGTTTTCAATTCACAAGCCTTATAATTCCTGACACGGTATAAGGTTATTAAAAATAAAATGTCATGCGTCACGGAGACAAAATAAATAATTTAAGCAGAACAGCAAGCCACAGAAAGGCATTATTAACGAACCTTTCATGCCAGTTGTTTCAATACAAAAGAATCACTACTACACTTGCAAAAGCAAAAGCATTGCGCATATTTGTAGAACCTTTAATTACCAAAGCAAAGGATAATACGACTCACAGCCGCAGGTTGGTTTTTAGCCGTCTTCAGGATAAAGAAGCCATCAAAGAACTTTTTGATGTAATTAGTCCTAAAGTAGGTAGTCGCCCGGGTGGATATACAAGAGTGATCAAATTGGGTAAAAGAATAGGAGATAATGCTGAAGTGGCAATGATAGAATTGGTTGATTATAACGAAATCTACGGTAATGGAATTGGTGAAGCCGAAACGACTGCTAAGAAAACACGTCGTGCAGGAAGAACCAAGAAGGCAACTGAAACGAAAGTAGAAACTCCTGTAACGAAAGCACCTGTTGAAGAAAAACCAATGGCTGAAAATGAAGCAGAAGTAAAAGCAGAAACAGAAACAGACACAGTTGGTAACGAAGAGGAAACTAACAACGATAAGGCAGGAGAATAATATTTCCTGTTAGAAATATCTTATAAAGTGCCTCGTATTTACGGGGCACTTTTTTTGAGTAATACTTTTGAATTTTTTACAACATAATATTTCACAAATTCTTTTCTTTGCAAAATTTACTTATGTCAGAAAAAACTTCCTATAAATCAGCAATTTTAATTTTAGAAGATGGACACATTTTTAGAGGCAAAGCCTTTGGCAAAATAGGCACCACTACCGGGGAAATTTGTTTTAACACGGGGATGACCGGTTACCAGGAAGTTTTTACTGATCCAAGTTATTATGGACAGGTTGTTATTATGAACAATGTACATATTGGCAACTACGGGATCAACGACCACGATGTAGAAAGTGATTCTGTAAAAGTGAAAGGAATTATTGGACGAAACCTGGAGGAACAATATTCCCGTTTTACAGCTGACCATTCATTACAGGATTATTTTGTAAAGCAAAATATCGTGGCTATTGATGGCATTGACAGTCGGGCATTGGTAATTCATGTGAGGGAGATGGGCGCCATGAATTGCATTATTTCTTCTGAAAATAAAGATGTAGAGGAGCTGAAAAAAATATTAGCCTCGCAGCCTACAATGAGTGGATTAGAATTAGCCTCCATTGTTTCAACAAAAGAATCATATACTTTGGGAAATGAAGACAGCAAAACCAGGGTAGCTGTTTTGGATTACGGAATCAAACGAAATATTTTAAATTGCCTTTTAGAGCGTGGCGCCTATGTAAAAGTGTTTAATGCTAAAACACCATTTGAGGAGTTACAAAAATTCAATCCAGATGGCTATTTTATCAGTAACGGCCCCGGCGATCCGGAACCTATGGATTATGCGATTGAAACTGTAAAAAATATATTGGCTGAAAAGAAACCATTTTTTGGTATTTGTCTGGGTCAGCAATTATTGGCACTTGCCAGTGGAATACCAACTTTTAAAATGCACCATGGCCATAGAGGATTGAACCATCCTGTAAAAAATATCATTACCGGAAAATGTGAGATTACTACACAAAATCACGGATTTGGTGTGAACCCGGAAGCCATCAAAAATGCGGAGAATATCGAGATTACGCACATCAATTTAAATGATGATTCCATCGAAGGAATCCGGTTGAAAGATCGTCCCGCTTTTTCTGTGCAATATCATCCGGAAGCTACACCTGGACCGCATGACAGCAGGTATTTGTTTGATGACTTTTTCAAGATGATGGGGAAGTAGCGTTGAGGTGTGAGCCTTGAGCTTTGAGCTTTTCCAATCCTCATGGTGTCCTTTTAAAAGAGGAATCAATTTGATTCCGGGAGTAATTAAAATAATTATTGGAAAAATATTACAACAGGGTTTCCAACCTTCAAAAGGTTGGCAACCCTTCCTCCAAATTATCTTCTCCGGATAAATAGCAGAAATCACCGGTAATTAGCCACACATATAATTATTGTAAACAAGTTTTAAATTCGCCTTTCATTTTAAGTGATAATATTCTATTTTTGATAATAATCCAATTCCAATCAATTATACATTAAGATTTACAAATGAAACATCTTTCACTATTTATCATTACCACTTTATTTTTCTTTTTAAGCTCTTCAGCACAGGATATTCAAAATAATCCTACATCAAATCACGGGAATAAATTTGAACAATTAGGTACCATTTTACCTACACCTAATGAATATAGAACAGCGAGTGGCGCGCCTGGAGCAAAGTACTGGCAACAGCGCTGTGATTACACCATAGAAGCTGTGCTGGATGATAAGAAACAAAGTCTTAGCGGAAAAGAAACCCTTACCTACTACAACAATTCTCCTGATGTGTTGACTTATTTGTGGCTGCAACTGGATGAAAATGAACATAGCACTACAAAAAATGCAAACTACCAGGATGGAAGCCGGATGAAAAATGTAATGGCGGATTTAGAAGTTGCCAGGATAATCGCTAAACCGGATAAAGAATACGGTGTAAATATTATAAAAGCTACTGATGAGGCTGGGAAAAAATTGGATTTTACTGTCAACAAAACAATGATGAGACTCGAGCTTCCACAAGCCCTAAAACCAGGGCAAAAATTTGTTTTTAAAATTGATTGGAATTATAATATCGCAGATCGAATGAAATATGGTGGTCGTGGAGGTTACGAATATTTCCCTGAAGACGGAAATTATTTATATACTATTTCCCAATGGTACCCTCGCTTATGCGTCTACAGTGACTTCCAGGGATGGCAAAACCACCAATTTACAGGTAGGGGCGAGTTTGCACTTACCTTTGGCAATTTTGATGTGAAAATGACGGTTCCTGCTGATCACATGGTGGCCTCAACAGGTGAATGTCAAAATTACCAACAGGTACTTTCGCCGGCACAATATCAGAGATGGCAAAAGGCTCAGACTGTAAAAGAACCGCTTGAAATTGCTACCTTAGATGAAGCGGTAAAAAATGAAAAAAGCAGATCCGCTCAAACGAAAACCTGGCATTATAAAGCTGATATGGTACGGGATTTTGCCTGGACCTCTTCCAGAAAATATATATGGGATGCAGTTCCAGCGTATGTAGAAGGCAAAAAAATAATGTGTATGAGTTTTTATGGAAAGGAAGCTTATCCAATCTACCGCAAATTTTCGACTAAAGCGGTTGCACATACAATTAAAACTTATTCTAAATTTTCTATTCCATATCCATACCCGGTCGCACAGAGCATTGAAGCTGCCAATGGGATGGAATATCCAATGATCTGTTTTAATTATGGGCGCGCAGAAAAAGATGGTACCTATTCAGAAGCGACAAAAAACGGAATGATAGGTGTGGTAATTCATGAAGTGGGACACAATTTTTTCCCGATGATTGTGAATAGTGATGAGCGCCAGTGGACGTGGATGGATGAAGGATTGAATTCTTTCCTCCAATATTTAGCTCAGGAATTATGGGATAGTAATTTTCCTTCAGGCCGTGGACCGGCCTATAAGATCGTGGATTATATGAAACTGCCAAAAGACCAGTTAGAACCCATCATGACGAATAGTGAAAACATTGTCAACTTTGGACCAAATGCATATGCAAAGCCGGCTACAGGATTGAATATTTTAAGGGAAACTATTATGGGACGTGAACTGTTTGATTATTCATTTAGGGAATATGCAAGAAGATGGGCGTTCAAGCATCCCACTCCTGCCGACTTTTTTAGAACAATGGAAGATGCCAGCGCAGAGGATTTGGATTGGTTTTGGCGTGGATGGTTTTATGGAATAGATCCTTGTGACATCTCAATTGATTCAGTGAAAAACTATACTGTTGATCTTGTAAAGGATCCCGAGAAAAAAACAATGATCAGAAGACTTAGCGTTGCCAGGCCAATGGTGGATGAATTTGTCGATATAACAAAAGTGAGAAACCGCGATGCCAAAATCAAATTTGAAACTGATGCAGATCCTGCCTTACAGGATTTTTATTATAAATATGGCAGGGGATTGGTAAAAGTAGACACAACAATTACAGAATCTACAATTGAATTGTATAGTAATAGAATGACCGAAAAGGAAAAGATGGATTTTGCAAAAGATAATTATTTGTATGAGATCTATTTTACCAACAAAGGTGGCTTAGTTATGCCTGTTATCCTGGAATGGACATTTAAAGATGGTACGAAAGAAGTAGAAAAAATACCTGCACAGGTTTGGAGAAAAGATGAAAAATCATTGGTAAAAGTTTTTAGTAAAAATAAAGAGGTTACCAATATAAGGCTGGACCCTATGCGTGAAACTGCAGATATTGATGAGAGTAATAATTATTGGCCAATAAAAGAATTACCGACAAAGTTCGAGATTTTTAAAGCTGAACAATCTGCAAGGGGGCAGAGTAGCGGTGGTAACCCGATGCAAAAGGAAGTGAAGAAGTAAAAAAATTAA
>JBDTEF010000177.1:0-20188 GCA_039922615.1 Ginsengibacter sp. | reverse complement strand
AACCTAATACCTAATACCTAACTCCCACAACCTCTCTAACTAAACAAATATTCCACATCCTCTTTGCTCAAACTCTTTACAAATGATTGGTCATCAGAAATAAGTTCTTTGGCAAGAATTCTTTTTCTTTCCTGCAGGTTTAGAATTTTATCTTCGATGGTATCCTTACAAATCATCCTGTAAGCAAAAATATTTTTCGTTTGTCCTATCCTGTGTGTACGGTCGATCGCTTGCTGTTCTACTGCTGGGTTCCACCATGGGTCTACGATGTAGACATAATCTGCTGCTGTTAGATTCAAACCAACACCACCCGCTTTTAATGAAATTAAGAAGACACGGCATTCATCATTATTCTGAAAATTTTGAATGGCTTTTTCTCTATCCTGGGCCGGCGTACTACCGTCAAAATATTCAAATTTGATATTATTTTCAACCAGCTTTTCTCTTATTAAAGAAAGCATTCCCAGGAATTGAGAAAATACAAGTGCCTTGTGATCGCCAATATTTTCTACTATCTCACGGGTAAGTTCTTCAAGCTTTATAGATTCATTCGGATATTTTTCTTCCTCATTCAATATGGCAGGACTGTCACAAATCTGGCGAAGTTTCATCAATCCCTGCAGGATTGTCAATTGAGATTTGCCAACACCCTGGTCGTCTATTACTCCTAAAATTTTATCGCGGTAAGCATGGCGGTAAGATTCGTAAATATTTCTTTGTTTTTTATCCATCTCACAATAAAGAATGGTTTCTGTTTTATCCGGAAGATCTTTAGCAACTTGTTCTTTTGTTCTTCTTAAAATAAACGGATATAATAACCTTCTTAAATGATCTTTTTGTTCCGGCTCGCCAAATTTGTCTATCGGATTTGAAAATTCATTTCTGAAAAATTCTACTGATCCTAAAAGCCCGGGATTCAAAAAATTCATCTGGGCAAAAATGTCAAAAGTATTGTTTTGCAGAGGAGTTCCACTCATGCAAATACGATTTTTTGCATTCAATAATCCCGCAGCTTTGGTCACCTTTGAAAAAGGATTTTTTATAGCCTGGGATTCATCCAACACGACATAATCAAACTTTATACCCAGCAACATTTGAATATCGCTGCGCAAGGTGCCATAAGTGGTGATAATAACATTTGATTTTAGTAAATTTTGCGCATCCTTACTTCGTGAGTTACCATGATGAATTTGCATGGTAAGGGAAGGCGTGAATTTTCTAATTTCATTTTCCCAGTTATAAATTAAAGTAGTAGGGCATACAACAAGCGCTTTTAAATTGCCGTTTTGCTCTGCATAATGACTTAGCATACTCAATGACTGCACGGTTTTTCCAAGACCCATATCGTCTGCCAGGATGCCGCCCCAACCTACGTTTTCCAAATAATTTAGCCATTGAAATCCTGAAACCTGGTAAGGTCGCAGGCGGTTGTCCAATTCATCCGGAATGGGCGTTTCAGGAATATTTTTGAATTCCCTGATGCGTTCAAATTTTTCGTCCAATTCAAAAGATAATTCTTTTTCATCCCGCTGTTCATACAATTCATCAATTACACTCAGGTGAAATTTCGAAAGCCTGAGCTGGTTATTTTTTCCTTCACCTACTTTAAAAAGTAAGGCGTATTTTTTCAGCCATTCATCAGGTAGAATACCCAATGAGCCATCATCTAATTGTACAAAAGATTGTTTGTTAGACAGCGCTTTTTGAATGTCTTTAATGCCGATATGCTGATCACCAAAAACAAGCTCTACTTTGGCATCAAACCAATCCTCGCCGCTACTCAGGTGAATTTTGGTAGAAGGTTTTGCCGTATTAAAACGGAAGTTTTTAAGTGCTTCAAAACCATATACCGGCACTTTCAAATCCTTCATCGCATCTATAAAAAGAAAAAACCAATTATTCCTAAGCACATCTTTTCCTTTCAATACAAGGGTTGTATTGGCAGGCTGTTCAGCAAATTGTGAATGAAGGCTTGACAATTTCAATACAAATTCGTTTTCTGCTTCTTTATTTCTATGAACGATAATTACACGCCCATCTTCGGGAACAGTCAGCGATGATTTATCATTGCCCGTAACCGTGAAACCTTTGTAACTGAAATGTGGTTCGAATAAAAGATAATCACCTTTCTCTTTCAGAGTAATACTAATGTCGGGATGTCCTTCTTTTACCTCTTTAACAAATTCCGGATCGAAAGAAATTTTGTAATCATTTGACAGAGGAATAATAAGGTCTTTTAAAATGAAAGGCCATTCGGCCTCAGGAATGTGAAGCACATTGCTAAATTTTTCTGCCAGTAGTATTTCCTCAAATTTTGACCACAGGTATAATGTGGCATCAGAAAGAAACATCGAAGTGCTGCCCCATTGATTTTCTGATAAATTGATTAAATTTCCTTCTATCCTTATCCTGGTTTCAATTAATACTTCCTTACTTCCGGGTATAATCTTTAATTCTAAAGCGGGTATTTCAGCAGATAAATCAACCTGCAATAAATTCTGGGTAATAAATTTTTTCCCTTTGGGTAAAATGAAGAATGCATTGTTTTCAGTTTCGTTGTCTTCAAATATTCGCTTCAGTTTTGGATAAAGGAATTCAGCAATCAGCAATTTTGTTTCTTCCGGATACTCCTCATTTTCTGTATGAACAATATTTTCCCAAAAACCGCTGAAGGGAGAATTCCGGTTTAAATATTTATTAATTTCCTGCGGTTGAAGTTTTCTTGCATGTTGGATAAGCAACTTGTCGTATTCGCCAAGACTATCGGTATTAATGTATTTGTTGAGATCTAATTTCTCCACAAGTCCTGTGAACACATTATTTATATTGTCAAAATTTCCCTGTACAATGTCAATGCTTATAAAAGGAAAAAGTGTTTCATTGGCATTGAAGACAATAGCTACTTTTTTTTGTTTTGCCGGAATAGAAAGCGTGTCAGTGTCAGTGTCTATAATGCTTGTGGCAATTTGAGGGGTATAAGAAAATCCATTTGCCACCTTTTTTATAGAAGGATCAATCACCTTCAGAAATGGTTTCCCATCTTTATAAATAAATTCAAATTTATCCGTCAGATCATCATCAATTCCATAGCCATAACTTTGTAGTAATTTATTTTTTTCTTTATCCCAGTTGCGGATGCTGTCGAAATAATAGGGTCCCCAATTATTTAATAATTGTAGAAGGAGGGCTGTTTTGTGTACACACAATGGTTGCTTATGATCATCACATGTACAAGAGGTATCGAAATACCTTTCGTCATTTTTTTGTAAAATAATATGGAAAGATTCGCTCTCAATATCCAGGTCTGCTTCTACTCTTTCATTGGCTGCATCAAAAATATTGCATTTGTAAATTCTAAGAATTTCCTCTGCGGATGAATAATTATCCATACCTGCCAATAACCGGATCATTTTAAGATCGAGGAATTTTATTTTAGCTACTGTATGCTTCTGGTCATAGTTGAGGGGTTCATTTGTATTCAATAGATTTTTATCTACCAGGTCCTGTAACTGCATCAGGGACGCAGCTTCATGCCTACACAGGTCACTAATATTGTACGGGCAGGTGCAATGAAGCGCCATATTTTTAGGATCACTGTATTTCTGAATTGCCACCTTGTAATAGGTATTGTAACTATCATCTTTCACCCGAAAATTGACAGATTGCATCAGCTCGTCATGTGAAACCAATTCTACTGCCCTGGAGGAATAAATTTTCTTTCCACGGCGAATAACTTCGTCTGTACCAGAGTTGTAAACGTATTTAATAAAAGTAGGTAATGCCAAAAAAGTAAAGTTTAAATCGGGTCTCTTACAGTTTAATACTGCGTAAAAAGCAATCTGCAAATTTACTGAAAAATAGGAGGTGTAGGAAGGGAAGTTTATATTATCACCTCTTTTGATTCAAACTTTATGATTATTTTTTGTGTAGAATAAATGAAGAATGGACATGCTCCACGTTTTAAGATAATAGTTTTTGTCTCCGGAAGATATAGTGGTGGCTCCTTTTGCAATGTTAACCTGCAATCAATCTGCCATTTTCAAATATGCTTAGCACATTCGCATTATCTGCTGTAAGGCAGTAACGGATATCTTCTTCCAGGCCATATCCCATTAACCGATGATAATGTGAAGCATTATTGACCTTCATGAAATTGAACAAATCGCCATTAGATTGTAAAAAAAGATTTTCTGCGATGCCGGTAGAATCACAATTAATGTCAAAATTATTTTTAATGCGATTAGCAACAGCGCCGGCAAATAACGTGTCTTCAAAGTTGATCCTGTACTTCCAGGCTGAGCAGGCCAAAACAACATTTTTATTTTGTGTAATAAGGTAGTCACAAATAGAACTGATATTGCAAAATGAACCTGTAATGATTCCTTTGGCATTTGCAGCAAGGGCCTTATGCAATAGTTTGGTTCCATTGGTGGTTGTAAGCACCAGGGTTTTGGATTCTATAAATTCACGTGTATATTGGAAAGGCGTATTACCATAAATCAATCCTTCAGCTATTTTGCCATCTCTTTCTCCTGCTGTAATAGCCTCCATCTGCCTGCCCAACCTGATACATTCTGCAACGCTGTCTACCGGAATTATTTGTTTGGCTCCATTATATAATGCGGTCGCAATGGTAGAAGTTGCTCTTAGCACATCTATGATGACAACAATACTATTGCTGATATCGTAGTGAGGTAATAGAGATGGAGAAAGAATAGTATGAAGAGAAGGTAGATTATTGCGCATACATTTATTTGCAAAAATTAGTCAATAGGAATTTGGAAATTAATTCACGTGTAAGTAAATCATGTAAAAAATTTAAATTGATATTTACGTCCTGTTTTATTTAGTGAAACTATTATTCAAAAGGCATTTTGACTACTTCCGCTTTTATTAGTTTTTCTCTTATTTTAATAAAAACAGCAGTGCCTATTTTAGAATGTTCCATATTCACATAACCCATAGCAATTGCCTGTTGAAGTGTAGGAGATTGCGTGCCACTGGTTATCCGCCCGATATTATTACCCTCACTATTAGTTATTTCATAATCGTGGCGGGGAATTCCTTTTTCCAACATTTTAATGCCCACTAACTTTTTTTGAATTCCTTCGGATTTCAATTTTTCCACTTTTTCTTTAGCTACAAAATTATCCTTTGCCAGCTTTGTGATCCATCCTAATCCTGCTTCCAGTGGTGATGTGGTATCGTCAATATCATTTCCGTAAAGGCAATATCCCATCTCTAATCTAAGTGTATCACGCGCAGCAAGTCCAATTGGTTTCAACCCTTTTGGTGAACCTGCTTCAAATATTTTATCCCAAATAATTTCTGCGTTGCTGCCTTTATTATCAAAATAAATTTCTACGCCGCCTGATCCCGTATACCCTGTTGCACTTATCAATACATCATCAACGCCCGCAAATCTACCTTTTACGAAAGTGTAATATTTTAAATTAAGGATGTCTACTTCAGTGAGCTCCTGCAATATTTTTGTAGCATTAGGACCCTGGATGGCCAATAAACATGTTTCATCCGAAATGTTTTGCATGTCTACGTGTTTAGTATTATGAGAAGCTATCCAATTCCAGTCTTTTTCAATATTGGATGCATTTACAACAATCATATATTCTTTATTTGGCTCAATGCAATAAATAATCAGGTCATCGATGATACCACCTTCTTCATTGAGCATGCAGGAATATTGTGCTTTACCGGCTTCTATTTTACTTATATCGTTGGTAGTGACGCGTTGAATAAGGTCTACCGCATTTTCGCCTTTTAAAATAAATTCTCCCATATGGCTTACATCAAATACACCGGCATTGTTGCGTACAGTAGCGTGCTCATCATTGATGCCTGTGTAGCTTATCGGCATATTATAGCCTGCAAATTCAGCCATCTTGGCGCCAAGTGCTATATGCTTATTTAAAAAGGGAGTTGCTTTCATAATTTTTTATTTAAAAGTGGTGCAAATCTAAGCGAAAATTGGTCATCAGATAAGGTATTAGGCATTCACAATAATATTTAATGATCAGATATGGCTTAATAAAAAAAATAACTTTAAGTAACAGATTCATTTAGTGAAAAATTAAAAAAGCATTATATGTTGTGTCTGAAAAGTAGCTTCGATCATTGAAATACCCACCGATTAAGCATTACAGCTAATAAAATTCAAAAAAAGTTTTCAAAAACAGGGCTTTAATTGAAAAACCTTATATATTTGTTCCCATAACAAAATCAAATTTAACATTATGAACAAAGCTGAACTAATTGCCAAGATTTCTGATGATGCGGAAATTACCAAATCTCAGGCAAATGCTGCACTGGATTCATTTACCCAGGCAGTAACAAAAACTTTAAAAAGCGGTGGAAAAGTTACATTAGTAGGATTCGGTACGTTTACCGTAACAAAGAGATCTGCACGTAATGGTCGCAATCCACAATCCGGTGCTCCACTTAAAATAAAAGCGAAGAAAGTTGCCAGGTTTAAAGCAGGTAAAACGTTAGCGGCGAAAATTAAATAATCATAAAATTTTTCAAGGCAAGATGCATTGATGTATCTTGCCTTTTTATTTACAAAATATTCAATTACAATTAAAGTATTACAATGGGACGCGGCGATAAAAAAACAAAAAAAGGTAAAATATTCAAAGGATCATTCGGCAAGTCACGCCCTGTGACTGTGAAAGAAAAAAATACTAAAAAGGAAGCCGAGACAAAAGAAGCATAATTCTTACGGCGCAAGTCTTTTTATAATCCATTCATTGTTCGTGGAAGTGTATTGAAGCCTATCATGAAGTCTGCCAGGCCGGCCCTGCCAGTATTCTATCATGGAAGGAACTACTATGTAGCCACCCCAAAATTCCGGGCGTGGGATATTCTCTGAATTGAACTGAGTATTATATTTTATTACATTTTGCTGAAGGAATTCCCTGTTTTCAATTTCCTCACTCTGTGGTGAACTCCAGGCCCCAATTTGGCTCTCCCTCGGGCGTGATGCAAAATAAATATCACTTTCTTCTGCACTTACTTTGTGGATGCTACCTTCGACCCTTACCTGCCTTTCCATTTCTTTCCAAAAGAATAGTAAGGCCACAAACGGATTTTCTTCTATCTGTGCTGCTTTATGGCTTTGATAGTTGGAGAAAAAAACAAACCCTTCATTTGTAAAATTTTTTAATAGAACCGTCCTGGCAGATGGTTTCCCATCTGATGTGGTGGTTGCTAAAATCATCGCATTAGGCTCTTCTATTTTACTATCTATCGCTTGCTGCCACCATTTTTCAAATTGCTTAATTGGGTTTGGTTGTGCATCAGATTCCAAAAGAGATTGTAGTTTGTAGGTTTTACGAATGGAAGCTATGTCAGGATATGAAGGCATTTATCAATAATTTATTTGTGTAAATGTAGGATGATAAAACTTGGGAAAAAATAATAGGAAGACGGCCATTTGATTAATAAAAAGTCCTTAAATTAAACCTATTTTTATTCCAAGATACTTGTTTATGACAGGCACTGAATAGCAAGGTAATCAGGAAATGATCCAAAAAATCAATAACCATATTCCTGATATATATCTAAAAGGAAGACTATTCTTAATAATTTGAAGATTATCAAAGTTAAAGTCTCAAATCTTCACTGCTTCAAAAACAAAATTTGTATTAGATTGCAATACTTTTAGATCATAAGTATTCAATAAATATAACACATAAGCTGTAAAATGAAATTTGTCTGTATTGCTATCTTCTCCCTTTTGTTTTCTTTTTGTTCGATCAGTGCCAATGCGCAAAACGATTTTCTTTCACAACGTGACCTAAGTGCAGTAAATGTAGATAATTACTCGGATGAACAATTATCAGAAATATATGATAAAGCCTTTTCAGCAGGGCTTTCTGAATCACAACTTTATAAAATGGCAGCTGAAAGAGGGTTGCCGGAAAATGAAATAGCTAAATTGCAGCAACGACTACAGTTCGTCAATAAAAAGTTAAAGGCAAATAGTGGTTTAAATAATTCCAATAGATATTTAACGGATACTGTCCCACATGCCTATGATACAAGTATGTCTGACTTGCCCCGATATCAATTTAAAGGAGATTCTACCATCTTTGGTTCGGAATTATTTACCTCTGCGAGTATGGTCTTTGAGCCCAACCTGCGTATACCGGCTCCGTCAAATTACGTACTTGGTCCGGATGATGAAATAGTGATTTCAATATACGGTTATAGTGAACAAAAATATAACCTGAGAGTGAATGAACAAGGAGAGATATATATTCCTAATGTAGGGCCTGTACTTGTAAATGGTATCACATTAGAGGAAGCCGGACAAAAGATAAAAGCTAAACTTGCTTCCACTATTTACAGGAATATCAGTTCCGGCCGTACCAATGTGCAGGTAACGCTTGGAAAGATCAGAAGTATCAGGGTAACAGTAATTGGCCAGGCTAAAAAACCTGGAAACTATACTGTCTCCTCTCTTACTACGTTGTATAATATCCTTTTTATAAGTGGCGGCCCAACAGACATGGGTAGTTACAGGGATATCCAAATTATCAGGGGTGGCCAGAATAAAAGAAGTGCAGATTTATACGACTTCCTGGTAAACGGAGATCAAAAAGACAATGCACTATTACAGGAGGGAGACGTGATCAGGATCCCTTATTATAAAGACAGAGTTATCCTGGCAGGGAATGTAAAGAGGCAAGGAAAATATGAAATGAAGGACAAGGAAACTTTCCGTGATCTACTTAATTTTTCCGGCGGCTTTACAGATATTGCTTATCGGGGTGCCGTATCAGTCATAAGGCTTACAGATTCCTCCAAAAATATTATTGATCTTGCTTCGGCTAACTACGACAATTTTCAAATAAACGGGAGTGACGAATATGTTGTAGGAAAATTGCAGGATGAATTTGGAAATCGCGTGTATATTTCGGGATCTGTACTCAGACCAGGGCCATACCAATTTATTCCAGGTATGACCGTAAAACAGTTGTTGGAAAAATCAGGTGGTATTACCGTAGATGCCTTTACGAAAAGAGCCTCCATATTCAGGTATTTTCGAAATAAAATGCCAGCCATACTTTCTGTAAACCTTGATTCTATTCTGGATTATAATATGCAGGTATTGTTGGTAAAAAATGATTCGATAGCTATCCATTCTATTTTTGAATTTAACGACAAAAATTTTGTGTCTGCAGAGGGTAATTTGCGCAGAACAGGTATGTTGCAATGGAGAAATAATATGACTTTGCGGGATGCCTTATTAGAATTGGGCGGCATTTCAGAATTGGGGGATTCATCTAATATAGAAATATCCCGTCGTATAAAAAATGTGAATGTAGGAAAGGATAACCATAATGAAAGTCAGCTAATTCATATTGATCTGACTGATAATAGCGTAAATCCTTCTGATGTGCACCTGCAACCTTTTGACATCATAATGGTTAAAAATATTCCCGGATATGTAGCCCAACGCTCGGTACTCGTATTGGGAGAAGTGATAAAACCCGGGAAATATGGCCTGCAAAAAAGCGGTGACAGGATAAGTGACGTCTTTGAAAGAACCGGCGGTTTTAAGGCGTCAGCAGACAGTACTTCCATTACAATTAGAAGAAGTGTTAGATCTGCACTTACTATTGAAGAAAGAGAGCAGATGTTTAGAAGAATTTTAAACGTTGACAGTGATAGTATTCAATTACAACAAAGACTGAGAGATGATTTGAATAAAAAATATGATCTCATAAGTGTCGATCTTGCAACAGCTCTTACAAAACCAAAAAGTTCAGAAAATCTAAGCCTTGAAGATGGTGACATATTAACGATCAACCGGAATTCAACTTTGGTAAAAGTTTCCGGGGAAGTGTATTTTCCAACTGTGGTTCCTTACAAACCCAATAAAACATTGCGTTATTATGTAGAGCGCGCAGGAAACTTTATGCCGCAGGCACGGAAAACAGGCGCTATGGTGATACATCCGGATGGTAAAGTAGAATCTGTGAAAAGTTTTTTATGGTTTAAAACATACCCTAACGTAACGCCACGTTCTGAAATATATGTTCCACAAAAACAAAAAAGTAACAGGGCACGTATAGGCGCTGGAGAATGGGCGCTGATTGTTTCTGCACTCGGAATTGTAGCTAACGTATTTCTGCAAATAAAAAAATAAACCCAATTGTATGGATTTAGAAGAACGAGATATAAATTCTCCGCAGGAAAGGCCACAAGTACCATTCAATATTTTTACAATTTTTAAAAGCTTGCTGAAATTATGGTGGGTATTTTTAATTATTTGCATAATTGCAGGATTGGCCGGTATTTGGTATGCCTCTGTAACAAAGCCTAAATATAAAAGCCACCTTACGTTTGCCCTTGATGATGGCGGTGGAAATAGTATGGGAAATCTAATGAGCCTCGCCTCACAGTTTGGGCTCAATATTGGCTCTGGCGGTAAAGATATATTTGCAGGAGATAATATACTGGAGATTATGAAAAGTCGGCGAATGATAGAAAGGGTACTATTATCGGTAGATTCATTTGATAATAAACCGTATACAATTATAGAATATCTCCTGGGAAAAAACGAAGCATTTAAAACAGATTCTAAAATTAATGATATTCATTATCCTGTAGGACAGCTGAAATCTACATTTTCTTACCGACAAGATAGCCTCCTATATACAACTTACCTTAAATTCAGGGACGAATATATTGTTGCGCAAAGGCCGGATAAGAAATTGAGCCTGTATGAAGTGAATGTAACAACGCCTGATGAAAAGTTGACCAAAGACTTCACAGATAGAATCGTCGCCGAAACAAATAACTATTATATAGAAATACGCACAAAAAAGGGGAAGGAGACTTTGGATATCCTGGAACAAAGGGTCGGTGCAATGAAAGGAAATTTGAACGCCAGTATCACTGAAAGGGCTACTGTACAAGATGTCAATATTAATCCTGCATTTGCGGAAGCACAGGTACCGGTTTTGAAACAACAGGCAAATATTCAGACCTATGGTGCTGCATACGGAGAATTATTCAAGAATTTGGAATTAGCCCGCTTTCAATATTTAAATGAAATTCCCTTGATGCAAATAATTGATGAGGCCAATTACCCGATGGAAAAAATAAAAAATGGTAAGTTGATGACAGGCATTCTTTTTGCCTTCGTTGCAGGTCTGCTATTTTTGATGTTTGTTGTATTTAAACTTGTTTTTAAAAGTGGGGTACACAATGTTCAACCTCAAAAAATAAAAGTTTGAGATTTGTTTGGGAGATGAATTGGTTATTCCCGGCAAGTACTTCATGAAATGATCTTTTGACGCAATGATTACTTTTACACCGAAAAACCTGGAATGAGCTTTTTATTCTCAAAAAGAATGTGGGATTGGAAATTTTCTGTACGATAAAACTTCTTGAAATGTATTGTCTTATAATTCAACAAATACTCCCTCGTTGTTGACAATAACGGAGTAAAGCTTTAAAAAATATCCTTCATTCAGGGAATCTCTTCCGTTCTGCAGACTGAAATGGTAATTGTGGACGCAGCATACAATATTTCCTTTATTATCCAATTTACCTAGTGCCATTTTTGCGCCTGCATGTGGACATTTTGCGGCGCATGCCTGTAAACCGTTAGTTGTCTTTACAAGGCAAATATTTCTATTATTGACAATAAGTTCGAGCAAATTATTTGCACCAAAATTAAATTCAGCAATATCTTCAGCGATTTTTACCTGGCGGGATTCTTCTTTTTTAATCATTGAATTAATTAAAAAATTCTGCCTTGAACGGGTATTTTTTCTGGTATAAAAGGCGCACTTTATTTAAAACTGTTTGCCGTAATTCTTCCAGGTTTGTTTTTTCTGTAGCTGAAATAAAGACACAATTTCCGCTGGTTTGCACCTGCCATTTATTTTTCAACTCATCTAAAATTTGTTGCTTTATTTCAGGTTCAAGCCATTCATCAAAGGTGTTTTTTTCATATTGGTCCATTTTATTAAAAACCGTGATCGTTGGTTTTTCAAATGTTTCCAGGTCTTGCAATGTTTTATTTACAACTGCCAGTTGCTCTTCGTATTGCGGATGTGAGATGTCTACAACATGTATGAGTAAATCGGCTTCCCGCACTTCATCAAGGGTACTTTTAAAACTTTCTATCAGGTGATGAGGTAACTTTCTGATAAACCCTACAGTATCGCTCAGAAGAAAAGGTGTGTGTCCCATTACCACTTTACGTGTGGTAGTATCCAATGTGGCGAACAATTTATTTTCTGCAAATACATCACTTTTACTCAGCAGGTTCATAATCGTGGATTTGCCAACATTTGTATAACCAACAAGTGCTACGCGGATAAATTCTGACCTTTCTTTTCTTTGGGTGAATGATTGTTTGTCAATTTCCGATAATCGCCTGCGAAGCAAGGTGATCTTATCTTTCACAATACGCCTGTCCGTTTCTATCTCAGTTTCACCCGGGCCACGACTTCCTATGCCACCACCTTGCCTTTCCAGGTGCTTCCACATACCTTTTAACCGGGGTAATATGTATTGGTACTGAGCTAATTCCACCTGTACCCTGGCTTGGGCAGTTTTGGCGCGTGCGGCAAAAATATCGAGAATGAGATCACTCCGGTCAATCGTTACAACCTTCAGTTCTTTTTCTATATTACTTATTTGGGAGCCGGTAAGTTCATCATCAAATATGACTAATTGTACCCCTTTCCGCTCTACATAACTTCTGATCTCTTCCAATTTTCCCTTCCCTACAAAGGTTTTACTATCAGGATGTTTTAATTTTTGCGTAAATGTTTTCAATGTAGTCGCACCGGCAGTTTCTGCCAGGAAAACCAGTTCATCTAAATATTCCTTCGCCAGGATTTCAGTCTGATTTTGTTGAATCACGCTAACCAGGACAGCGTTAATGGGATTACTGTAATCTATTTTCTTTTCTATCAATATTGTGTTGATTTATATTTTTATTTGTTGCAGTCCATTTTAATGGATTGTAAAGCCCTTATTTATTTTCAGGAATAAAGATTTATTTCCTGCTTTGTAAATGTAAGGATAACCTTTAAATAAATTAAGATACCTGGTCGCCTTTTGTTTATTAGGAGAACTTTCCAACCTGGCGAAGCCTGTTCAGGTTGTGGATCACAGACCAGGTTATTTCCCTGCCGAGCGTCTTCGCTGATGAAAATGATTATGGGATTTTAAATGCAACCATGCATTTTCTGTCATTTCCTGGGACAAATAATACGGGTTCATCGTTAATGAATAACGCTCTGATGATTTAATAATTTACTAAACAATTTTTCTCACGGGAAGAAATAATTGTTGACGACCCGTAAATAAAAATCGGTTCTTAATTTACAATGCACTAATGGTAAGTCCTACCTGGAATAATTTCATATTAGGCCCCACAGCATCTTTCAAAATATTATTTAGTTGGTAGGTGCCAAAGACGGATATGATGCCATAACCCAATCTTGCAGTGGCAGTATATCTTGTGCCGGAGATAAATCTTTTATTATTTTCCTTTTCAATATAACTGTTGATGGTATTGTTATTTTTGTCAAGTAACGTTTTTCCTTTTGTGTGTGCATTTACCAAAGTGCCCGCTTTAAAACCAATAGCGGCTTTTATACTTTTGTTAGGTTCAGAAGGTTTTGACATATATCGGAACTCCAATGGAATTTCAACATAGCTCGTGGCTAGTTTGTATTTTTTGAAATGATTCGTGGAATCAACAGCAGTAAAAGGTAATAGTGTTGTATTGGATTTAAGATCAATGTTCATTGCCTTAAAAACCATATTGCTGGTACTGATTCCTGCACCTATCGCGATACTGTATTTAGGTGCATTTTTAAATTGTTTATCAAACATGAAATAAGCATTGAATCCGCGGGAGAAACCTTTTTGATGGCTGCTTATGCTATCGGGCATACCTGCCCAATGATCAGATGAAACCTGGAACATTAAATGATCCGCAGCACGTTTAGGAGCGCCCAACGGATTGACTTTAGCAGCGGGTGCGGGAGAAATAATCATTGCTGAATCCTGGGAGAAACCAAATGAAACAAACAAGCAGCAGCCAATGATAAAAGCAATTTTCTTCATAAATCGTATTAAGTTCGCAAAAGTATTTGTTAACGGGTTAATGAAAGGTTAAATGGTGGGAGATAAAATGATGAATTATGAATGATGAATTTCGGGAGCTGCAATTAGAATTGGTAATAGGCAATTTGGCTCATTCATAATTCATCATTCAGAATTCATCATTAAATTCCAATCGTAATTCGTAATTTTTACTCTGTAATTGAAAGTATCTCCTCTAACATTTTCCTGTCATTACTCAACCGAGGCACTTTATGCTGACCGCCCAATTTTCCCTTTCCCTTGAGCCATTTATTGAATCTTCCTTTTGGCAGGCTGTGCAAAACCGGTAGTGCCAATGCTATATTTTTATACCGCTTGGCTTCATAATCACTGTTTACCGATTTTAAGGCCTTATCCAATTCTTCGGTAAATGGACCCAGATCTTTTGGTTCCTTTTCAAATTCTATCAACCATTCATGCGCACCATTGGCATTTGCACTAAAATAAACGGGGGCTGCTGTATAATCGATAACGACCAATCCTGTTTTTTCGCAGGCAGCCGCAATCGCCCTATCTGCATTATCCACAATTACTTCTTCACCAAATGCATTCATGTAATGTTTTATTCTGCCCGTTACTTTTATTTTGAAAGGTTTAAGGGATGTAAACTCGACAGTATCACCTACGAGATAACGCCACAATCCACCATTGGTACTGATCACCAGTGCATAGTTTTTATGTAAAATTACCTGGCTAAGTCCAACTGTTTTAGGATTCGGTTTTTTATATTCTTCTGCCGGTAAAAATTCATAAAATATACCATGATCAGTGAACAAAAGCATACCATCATCGTCAGGTAAATTTTGCGCAGCGAAAAATCCCTCGCTGGCATTATACGTTTCTAAATAATTAATATTTCCGCCTATAAGGTTATTTAATTGTTGGCGATAGGGTGTAAAGGAAACACCGCCATGGATGTATAATTCAAGATTGGGCCATACTTCTTTCAATGTTTTTTTTCCTGATATCTCTAGGATGCGCTTTATTAAAATGATAGTCCAGGTGGGAACTCCGGCAATGGAAGTTACATTTTCTTTAATGGTACTTTCTGCCAGCTTTTCTATTTTGCTTTCCCACTCATCCAGTAAAGCAATGCTCAGCTCCGGCGTACGAATCCATTGACCCCAAAAAGGCGTGTTCTGCATCAGCACTGCACTAAGATCTCCGTATTGAATATCTTCAGAAAAAGAATTTACCTGGTGGCTTCCGCCTACTACAAGACTTTTGCCGGTAAGCAGGTCGCTATCCGGAAAGTTTTTATAATAATTGGTCAATACATCTTTGGACGCTTTAAAATGTATCTCCTTCAAACTCTCTTCGCTGATGGGAATAAACTTGCTTTTCCCCGACGCAGTCCCGCTGCTTTTTGCAAACCAATTGATAGGTGTATTCCATAGAATATTTTCTTCACCCTTCATCATTCTGTCGATATAAGGCTTCATATCCTCATACTCATGGATTGGGACATTTCTCTTGAAATCATTTACCGTACTGAATTTTGAAAAAGAATATTTTCTGCCAAATTCAGTGTATTGAGCCTGTGTTATGATATGTTGAAGGACATCCCTTTGGGCTGATACAGGGAAACTCACCCAATTATGAACTGCTCTGAAACGCAGCCTGGCCATAAGTGATATAATGGGTGATAATAGTTTCACGACAGTTGAATTGATAAAAAGGAATTGAACGCACACAATTTAATGATTTCCTTTTTATAACCCGATTTTAAATAACAGTAAAACTATATGGAAATTAAGCAAATAGGCCGTTTTTCATTGAAAATATTATCCAAATAATGAATCATTATTTCATCGCGTCTACATGCAGATAATCTTTTCTTTTTAGCTCAAAGTTTCTTCCAAGATACAATCTTCTCACCTGTTCGTCCCTGGCCAATTCTTCCGCTGTACCTTGAATGAAAATTTTTCCCTCGATAAGTAAATAAGCCCGGTCGCAAATGGATAATGTTTCATTTACGTTGTGATCAGTAATCAAAATACCAATGTTTTTGTATTTCAATTTGGTTACAATGGATTGAATATCCTCGACTGCAATAGGATCAATTCCGGCAAATGGTTCATCCAATAAAATAAACTTAGGATCTACTGCAAGCGCCCTTGCAATCTCACACCTGCGTCTTTCTCCGCCACTCAATACATCTCCGTTGCTTTTGCGCACATGTTCAAGGCTGAATTCCCCAATTAATATTTCCAGCTTTTCTTTCTGCTCTTTTTTTGACAATTTTGTCATTTCCAAAACTGCTGCAATATTATCTTCCACCGTTAATTTTCTAAAAATACTTGCTTCCTGCGGCAGGTAGCCAAGTCCCATCTGCGCTCTTTTATACATGGGTAATTTGGTAATGTTTATTTCGTTGAGAAAAACATCACCATCATCAGGTTTTACAAGGCCAACCACCTGGTAAAAAGAAGTAGTTTTCCCCGCACCATTTGGCCCAAGTAAACCAACTATTTCACCCTGGGACACTTCAAATGAAACTTTATTATTGACGGTTCGTTTACCGTAATTTTTAGTAAGGTCTTTGGCAAAAATTGTTTGATTCACAGGATAATATTTCAACAAAAATACAGGAATAGTGCCATAATCATTTTGGAGAGCTATTAGGAGAACGCTCAGGGACTAATCTACATTTCCTGAACTAATTTCTAAAATTAGATCTGTCAAAAATTTTATAATAAGAATTCAATGCGTATTTAGGTAAATAAAATTAATCTATCACAGGGGATTTACCAGGAATGTTGAGAAGTCTAACATGATTCCATCCATAAGATTTTTATGAATAAAGAGAAATTTCGGGTTCATCTTTTATTAAAGGCAACACGAGTATTTTCTAAATGGTTCACAATTTTCATTTTTAAAAGATAATAGGTTTTATTTTTGTGGGTATGGGTAGCGTTTGTAAATTAAAATTTATTTTAGTTTTGGTTGGTTGTGTGATCATTTCGATGAATGCACAAAGCCAGGTAAAAACGGATAGTAGTTCACTTTATCCATCAGATTCAATGCATATAAAATCATTGGATACTATATTACGGATTAAGAATTTCAGTCCATATTTTACACTTCATGTAGATTCTACCCTGGAATACCAGTTTGACATTAATAAAAATCCGAAATTGTATTATTGGTATTTAAAAAATTCTCCTGTAGGACTGAAGATCAATAAAGACAATGGTTTGCTAAGATTTAAGGCAGAAAAATCTTTTTTCCTATCGGGGAAATTGAAGTATGACCATAATTATAAAGTAAACCTTGGTGTTCAAAATTTAAATGATCCGGGGGATAAGATGGATACTACGTTCACCCTTTTGTTTTATAATACTGATATTATTCATTCACGCGTGAAACCCACTGTGGCGGATAATTTCAGCATTGATGAAGGAGATACCTTAAATTTTAAACTGCAGTGTGAGGAAGGAAGTTTCCCCATAGAATCCGTGACTTATTCCAGTAATTATCCCATTCATTCATTAACGAATGTAGACCGATGCGGGGACGATTTCACGTGGGTGGCTCCTTATGATTTTATTAAGGATGGTGAAAACCTGAAAACAAGAAACCTTGTTATTAATTTTATTGGCACTGATAAATTTTTTAATCGTGACACGGCCAGGGTGACTATTATTGTGAACCAATCGATCAATTATCCGCAGCGGCAATTGGAATTTAATAAGATATATAGCTACATCGAAAACTACATTATCCAATTGAAAAGTACTTTCAGGATCCTGGACCAAAAGATTAAAAAAACAAAAGGGGCCCGCACTACATTTGATCTTACCTCTGCATCAACCGCACTCGGAGGCACTATTTTTTCTTCTCTGCCAGGTGAGGATGGTAAAACAACCGGGAAGATATTACCGAGTGTGGGTGTTGCGTTGGTGCCTGTAAAGGAAGCAGTAGCACCTAATAAAAGTTATGAACAGAATTCAGCTTCACTTGTCAGAAGTGACATTAAAAGATTGCAATATTTATTAACTGATAATATGCTTATTGGTGATAAAGATCCTGATATTGTCAAGAAAGCTGCCAAGTTAAAGGATGAATTAAAGCAAGTACAATTACAATTGATAGATGTGCCGGTGGTAGAAGACACTACAGACGAAAAAAAATTGGATGAATATTTTAATAATCCAAAAGTAAATAGAAAGTATAGATTAAAAGGTAAATAAGTTAGCTATTTCTCTCCGGATTTTTTCTTTTCGTCGCCCAGGTTTTCCTCACATTCTTTCAATTCCACCTCTTTTAATTTAGCCTCTATTCGCTCGCTCTTCATACCCACGCGAATAAAGCCAAACAGGCTCATGTAGACGTTGGCTATCCACACTAAACTGAAGAAAGCAACAAGATAACCCCGCCAGCCCGGGTATAATAATTGGTATTTGGTGATGAATAAAAAGACCACGACAACATAATGGCTGAAACAATATTCGCAGGTAAAAAGATAAAATATTTTTCTTTCAAGGAGTGTTTTTCCGTTTGTTGACCTTTTCTGACAATATTCTCTTGGTTCCCGAAAAACTTCCTCGTGCGTCACGGTCCATGCAACACAAGCAACCGGAACTGCTAATACGAAAAGATAAAAAATTTGTTCGCTAAGGCTCAAAGAAAATAGGTTTAATGATAATGAATACGAAAATATGTGCCAGAGTTTCTTAGAGATGTGAGAAGTAAGTTTTAAAAAGTGAGATGTGAAAAATGAAATATTGCATGGGAAAGGTGAGAAGTGAGATGTGAAAATTGAGTTGACTTTTAATTAAATCTGTGATAGGCGTGGGAAAAAATAATTGTTTATTTATTTTCTTTATTAGGTTTATTGTTTCTAATAAATTGTGGCATTTATTCCAATAGGCTCAAACCGATCATGCATAATCATTTGGCGACTTAATTGTGGAAAAAATAAATAAATTTATACCATGATAAAAGTTTCATTCCTTCTATTATATATTTTTTTCTTTTTCATTTCACCCGGTCAACCTCTCAATACTGAAGACCTTACGCTTATTTCACAAGCCATAAAAAATAAAAAAATAATTGGACTTGGAGAACCTGAACATTTTTATAAAGGTTATTATGAGCTAAAGATTCAAATAATTAAACACCTCGTCACCACGAATGAAATCAATGCGATCGCGTTTGAAGGATCATCGATAGAATGCAAAAAATTAGATGCGTATATTAATGGCGCGGATGCTGACCTCTACGCAATTTTGCCAAACCTGAATGCAGGATATAATTATGAAAAAAGTGGAATTTTTGACTGCAAAGAAATTGTGGATTTTCTTCAATGGCTACGGAGAGAAAATAAAAACAGAAAGGAAAAAATTTCTATTTATGGTATAGACTTTCAGAATATTGAAAGCCCGGTAAAAAATTTGAAAGCGCATTTTCCAAATTCAAATTCTTTCCACAAAGGGTTGGATTCGCTTAAAAATAATTTATATTCCTTAATGAAACAGTTATCAGATGATGTTTCCAATGGTGAGTTGCCGAAAATATTTTTTGATGAAACATGGAAATTGAAAGCTACCAATAATTATAAACTATCTGAAAGAATACAGGGCTATGTTAAAAAGGAAAAGGACAAATGGATCAATCAAAATGCAAAGGAATTAAACCAGTTTTCTTATATTTTCACCGATCCTAACCTGGAGCGCGACAAGATGATGTTTGATAATTTTGTCTGGCAATTTAACCCCGCAAAGACAACATTGATTTGGGCAGCCGATTTCCATATTGCCAATGATTCCATTGTCAATAAAACCAATACCATACGCAAACTTGGCACTTATTTAAATAAAAAATATGGCGACCAATATTTTAAAATAGCTTTAATAGAAAGTGAAAATCCTCAACCGTCAAAAAGAATTCTATATCCGGTTCCTGCTGAAAATAAAATCTCCGGTATATACGATCTATTAATTTTCTGCCACGGAGGTAATAGAGCAATTCGCCTCGTCGATCAGGCGAATGATGAAGAAAAGTAGTATGGTTGTCGATCAGAAAA
>JBDTEF010000176.1:0-2824 GCA_039922615.1 Ginsengibacter sp. | reverse complement strand
GCAATATTTTCATCTGTCATGCTTTTGCTTATTAGGTTACGTATGTAATATAACTATTTTATTACTATTTGCAATCGTTTACAAACGGTTATATCCAACTATAAACGAATAAATACCGACTAACCTTTTGTTCCAATAACATCTTTGTGGTGTTGATTACAAATTTACTTTCAACAAAAAATATTTTTTATAATCGTTTATCATAAAAAGATAAGCACAAAACAAATCATCATGAACTCATTAAGAAACAAAGTACAATTGATCGGAAACCTGGGCAAAGCACCGGAAGTAAAAACAATGGAAGGTGGTAAGAAGTTGGCAAAATTTAGTATCGCCACCAATGAAACCTATAAGAATGCGAAAGGTGAAAAAGTTACAGATACCCAGTGGCACAACGTGGTTGCCTGGGGTAGTTTGGCTGAGTTAGCGGAAAAATACCTGGACAAAGGGTCAGAAGTAGCCATTGAAGGAAAATTGATGAATAATAATTACACCGATAAGGAAGGCAACAAAAAATACAATACTGAAGTGCTGGCACACGAGCTATTGTTACTGGGAGAAAAGCCTTCGGCTTAGATCTTTAGCCACGAATTGCACGAATTTTCACGAATGAAGTCAGAATTGAATCAAGAAAAATACTGATTTAAATAATGAATAGTCAGATAATTAATTCGTGAAAATTTGCGTAATTCGTGGCCAACCTTTCATCCTTAAATTCAATTAAAATGGAAGAAATCTTATTCAAAAAAGAAGTTTATGAAATAGTCGGCCTTTGCATGGAAGTGCATAATTATCTAGGTCACGGTTTTCTTGAAATTGTATATAAGGATGCATTAGAAATAGAATTAAAAATGAATGATGTATTGTATGAAAGAGAAAAAGATTTTGAAATTAATTATAAAGAACATCTTTTGAAAAGAAAATTTTTTTCAGATTTTTATGTAATGGATAAAATTATAGTAGAGATAAAATCATCTAAAGATGTTTTGTCAAAGGATAATACAGCACAGACATTAAACTACCTCAAAGTATCAGGTTGCCAACTTGGATTAATAGTTAATTTTGGAAAATCTTCTCTCGAATATAAAAGATTAATATTTTAAATCTTAGCCACGAATTACGCGAATTTTCACGAAGGAAAGCAGGAATTAAAATTTTAAGATCTACAATTTGTTTGATGAAAATGAAATATAAAAATGGTTTTAATTGGTGTAAATTCGGGTATTTCGTGGCTATTTTTTATTCTTGTTGTAAATTGACAGCTACATTTTATTCTTCATTCGTGTAAATTCGAGTAATTCGTGGCTAACCAAAAATAATTGCATTATGAACCCGATAGAAAGAAACGAAATATTCGACCTTGCCTTTCGATTCGTAACAGAAACGAATGAAAACATATTTTTAACAGGGAATGCAGGTACAGGGAAAACTACTTTTTTAAAATTTTTGAAAGATAATTGCGCCAAAAATATGGTGGTAGCTGCTCCTACAGGTGTGGCGGCTATTAACGCTGGTGGCGTTACCTTACATAGTTTGTTTCAGCTTCCTTTTCATCCATTTCTACCTACAAACAGTCATAAAGACGAACTGCTTGGTAAAATGAAATTTAACAGGCAAAGGCAACAGCTTTTACGCAAAATGGAATTGTTGGTAATAGATGAAATAAGCATGGTTCGCTGCGATACAATGGATGCAATTGACACTATTTTAAAAAGCGTTCGGAGAAGACATGATCTTCCTTTTGGCGGCGTTCAGATGTTATTTATTGGCGATCTATTTCAATTGCCTCCTGTTGCAAAACACGATGAATGGCGAATACTACAGGAATATTATTCATCCCCATTTTTCTTCGATAGTATGGCAATAAAACAGCAGCTGCCATTACTGATTGAACTGACCACTATTTACAGGCAGAAAGAAAACTCTTTTGTGAACTTACTTAATAAAGTAAGGAACAATCATATGACAAAAGATGATTTTGAGGATTTACACATGCGATACAAACCTGATTTCAGGCCAGGTCTTGAGGAAAAATATATTACACTAACTTCTCACAATAACCAGGCAGAACAGATAAATCACCGTGAATTACAGAAGATTTCCTCAAACCCATTTTCTTATGAGGCAATCATCGAAGATGATTTTCCTGAAAACAGTTATCCTGCAGAAGGCTTGCTTATTTTAAAGACAGATTCCCAGGTAATGTTTTTAAAAAATGACGTTATTTCAAAGCGATATTTTAATGGTAAAATAGGAGTTGTCAAATCTTTGACACGCGATGAAATTATTGTGGATTGTGACGGTGAAGATATACGTGTTGAGCAGGAAACCTGGGAAAATACAAGATACTCTCTTGACAGGGAAGGCAAGCTCGATCAGGAAAGACTTGGATCTTTTACACAATTTCCTTTAAGACTTGCCTGGGCAATAACCATTCACAAAAGTCAGGGCCTCACTTTTGAAAAAGTTATGATAGATGCAGGTAATGCTTTTAGTAGCGGACAAGTATATGTTGCGCTCAGCAGGTGCACCAGCCTGGATGGAATAGTACTTTTGACTAAAATTCCGGCAGCTGCAATTTACAGTAATGAAAATGTAACAAAAGGTCAACAGGCATTAACAACCAAAGGATCACTCGCCCAGAGATTCGCAGGTGCCCGCCAGGTATATACACAACAAATTCTTGAAGATATATTTTCATTTAATGAACTGGATACATTGGCAAATCAACTTAGTGTAGAAGTAAGCAGGAATTTGGATAAACTCAATAAGACAGCATTGGACTGGGCAGTTAATTTGAAAAAATCAGTAAATGCTGAGAACG
>JBDTEF010000175.1:0-7935 GCA_039922615.1 Ginsengibacter sp. | reverse complement strand
TAAACAAGAACGGAAAAAACAGTCCTTCGGCTTTTTATTACCTGCATATCGAACCAGGCAATTGTTTTGTGGGAGGTGGTGTTTATAATCCTCAACCAGAACACTTGAAAAAAATCAGGCAAGAAATTGACTATGGTTTTGACGAGTGGACATCAATAATAAAAGATAAACTATTTACAAAAACATTTCCCGGTGGCATCAACAATTCAGGAGTTTTGAGCAGGACGCCGAAGGAGTTTGATGAAGAAAATATAGCAAGTGAATTTTTAAAAATGAAAGGTTTTTATACGATGAAAAAACTATCAGACAACGAAATAATGTCGGAGGACACATTTGAGAAAATCAATTTAGATTTTAAAATAACAAGACCATTGGTCGACTTTTTAAACAAAGCTATTGAGAATGACTAACAGGAAGTCTATAATAATTAAATGTATCGCTGCAAACCATTATTGAAAAGGGAAATGCTTACTTATCACAAATCTATCAGGGACAATGGAGCTATTCTTTAAAACAGTCATTCTGAAAGTCGCCAGAAAGATAGTCGCCAACGAAATCCGAAGTAGTCTACGTTGTCGATGCTCTATCCATTTTTAATTTTATTACAAAGGTAACCTCGGCAAATATTGACTAAATTGTTCGGATAAAAAGTATAATAAATTGACTAACTGTAAAGCCAGGTAACGTCGCACAGGCAATTGTACCTGCAATAGATATGGAAGCTTAGGTTAATTATTGAGCAGCAGGCCGTGGCTGATAAATGCTGCAAAGCGATATAATAACAATGAATTTTTTACATAGATTTGGTAACAGTTTGGCCAGGTAAGGATTGTATTTCTAAAACTCCATGTAGGCATTCGTGTAATTGAAATTTTATCTCCACGCATCTAACCAGGTTATTATGAAAAGAAATAAATTTATCGCAACAACCTTAACGGTTTTGACAACGCCAACCTCAGCATTTTCACAACGTAATGCCTTTTCCGGAAGAAATGACAAAGGGTTCAAAATTCCAGCTGGCGAAGGAAGAATTCATGGTCATATAAAACTAAAAGGGGTAAATGCCAATATCCTTGACGTAAAAATTTCAGGAACAGATACCGATGGAGACCTCGCCATATTCGAACAGACATCGCTGTCACAAGGCCAGGGCACACCATTGCACATTCATCTTGCTCAGGACGAAATTTTTTACGTTATAGAAGGATCTTATAAATTCCAGGTTGGAGAAGAAAAATATGATTTGACAATAGGAGACACTATATTTTTACCTCGAAAAGTGGCTCATGGATGGACCCAGGCTTCCGAAAAAGGCAAAATGCGGGTAACAATGCAACCTGCCGGAAAGTTAGAAAATTTTTTTGTTACAATGGCAGCATTAGACCATCAACCTAGTCAGCAACAGATTGCAAAAATCTTTTCAGATAATGAAATGCAAGTCGTCGGGCCACCATTAAAACTTGATTAAAATAGTTTTCCTTAGTATAGATTTAGAAAAAATATGGTCAGATAAAATCTTTTTTTAATTTTTTGTTTTACGATTTCCCTTCATGGCTATTTCAAATTTATTCATTTTTATTTGTGCAAAATGAAAAAAATATAGCTTTGTTTAACCAGTCGGAATTGTATTTATAAATCTGATATTCCATTTTGTTGGAAGCAAAAAATAGTCTTTCATTTAAAAAACGACCTCAATGATGGAAAAACAATTCCAGGAAATAAGGGAAATTCAAAAAACATCCTGGAATAATTTTTCTCCCGGGTGGAAAAAATGGAATTTGGAACTCCACAATCACATGCAACCAGCTACTGATGGAATTATTACATTATTAAAACCATACGGTTCCCAGATAATTTTAGATATAGCAGCAGGAACCGGCGAACCGGGTTTTAGCATCGCTCCTATGCTTTCAAGTGGGAAAGTAATTATCACTGATCTGGCAAATGACATGCTTGATATTGCCCGCGAAAATGCAGAGAAAAAAGGAATTAAAAATGTTGAATTCCTTGCTTGCGATGTTTGTGAACTCCCTTTTGCTGACAATACTTTTGATGGTGTTAGTTGCCGGATGGGATTTATGTTTTTCCCGGACATGCTGTTGGCTGCTAAAGAAATATTGCGTGTATTAAAAACAGGTGGCAAAATGGCAACTGCTGTTTGGAGTAGCCCTCATAAGAATAGTTGGGTAACAATTGTAGGCGACACTATCAACAGGAATCTGCAATTACCTGCATTACCACCAGGAAATCCCGGAATATTTCGTTGTGGTCAAAGTGGTTTAATGTCAAATATATTAACCCGGGCAGGTTTTAAAAACATTTCTGAAAATGAAATAGCCTGCAACCTGGAATGTGGATCGGCTGAAGTTTACTGGGAAATGATGACTGAAATTGCAGCTCCGGTTGTTTCGGCATTAAGCAAAGCGGATGATGTAATGAAAGAAAAAATAAAAAAAGAAGTTTACGATTTGTTGCATCAAAAGTTTCCGGATGGAGATGTAATTTTAGATGGAAGTGCCCTGGTAATCTATGGCGAAAAATAATTTTTATTAGACTCAAAACGCTAAAAGCCGGAATAGTGTTAAATCAAAAAAAAAGGCAGGCAAGTACTACATTGATTCTAACATCATTCTAAGTTCAATTTAATTATTGAAAATAATGTTGACTTTCATAAAAGAAATTCTAATCTTCCTATCAATTTTTTTTGGAAAAAACTATTAACGAATTCATTATTTGCTGAACCTTAATCCAACTGAAAAGTCAATGCGGTTTAGGCTTTCATATTCGCCTTTCTCTAATTTAATCGTTTGCATTGTTGTTCCATCATTCCAATTATATTTAAAAAGTGTCCCCGTAATGAATGAAACCTGGAATCCTAACGATAGGTTTTTTGACAAACCAATATCATATCCAAAATCAAGAGCCATGCCCATCGTACTTCCTGTCATTTTATAATTTTCATCCAATACTTTGTTGTTCGAATATCCCATATAGCCAAGGGATAAATCCATGAGAAAAGCATTTCTTTTATTTTGATTTATTATCCGCGTTGAAAAGGCGGGTCCAATAAATGTGATTGTCAGATCATCACTTAATTTGCTAAAAGTATTATTTATAATATCACCTGCCAGGTAGATACTATCCAACTTGTTTGAGGTTTTGAATACGTTGTATTTTATACCAAGACCTAATTGTTCTGTAAAATAATATGTAATGTCACTACCAAAATGATAACCTGATTTTAATCCTTTTACATAATCTCTAAAATCTGAAGGAACACCATCAGCAACTTTGGCTGTTTGATAACTGTATCCGCCATTGAACGCTATTCGAAAATGTTGATAATTTTCATACCTGACTACTTTTTCCTTCGGGACTTCACTTGTTGTATAAAAATTGTATTTGTATTCCTTTACACCTGTTAATGGTAGCAGCGTGTTCCTGGTTTCATTTTTATGGTTGAAAATAAAGTAGATATTATCTTTCTTCACTTTTGTTATCTTACAATTTATGGAATCCCCATCATTTTTTACTATCAGGTCCTGGGAGAAAATTGAGGTCGTTAGCAACAAAAGGATCGTAAATGTTAGAATGGTTTTCATTGATTTTTTGCTTTAAAGGATTCGAATTCTGATTTACCTGTTTTTATATCAACTAATTCCAATTTCGGACGGCCCACAAATGCACCCATCATAATTCCACAACGCAAATAATAGTTTTTTCCCATCTTGAAATCAATTGGAATTTCAGATTTAGATTCTGTTTTAGCCCAAAGAGTATTCAAACCATCTTTCTTTATATGCAAGGTTGTTTTAAAGTTATTCTTTACTCTACAAATTACAGAATCGCCAAGATATAAATCATAGGAAATAAATGCGCCGTTACCACCATACCGATATATATTCAAGACTGCATAGTCAACATCAGCCGGCATTTCTTCATCTGCTTCTGTTGCTGCTATTAAAGAATCAATATTGGCTATTCTCAGGATTTTTGCTGTAATTCTATGACACGAGCTACCTAAGGCATTCGGCATCTTGTGCTCAATGATCTTAATTGCATTTCCCCCCACTTTCCTGGCTTCCAATTTTGCACTTTCAATGACGGTTTCGTAAGTGCAATCTAAAGTAAAGCCATTATCACCAATTTTTACAGTACCTAAATCTTCCGCATTACCAGGTTCTGTTTGATCGAGACCAATTACTAAAACATCCTGTTTATAATCCAAAGGCGGATATTTTTTACTTGTATTCGTTGAAATTTTTGGACTGCATGCATTCAAAAAAAGAAGTGCTGAAATAAAAAATAAACCCCGTATTTGTGTATTATATTTTCTCATTGATACAATATTTATTGTTTTGTTTTGGCGATCTGGTATTTTTTTAAACAGCCCGGCCAGGTAGGGAATTTTATATCAGCCCCGTTGCCAACTAAATGAAAATAAGAACAAAAAGTTAAACAAGGAAATTCAGTTTTTACTGTTGATAGTAGTGGAGAAAATCCTGGTTAGTTTCTTGTAAATTGATAAAGAAAAAAAATATTTGAGGGCTAAGTACCTTGATGAATTTTTTTTAAAACTTGTATTGAATACTGTATTAAAAATGGATGCATTGATAATGTAGCTCGGTTTAGTGGTGATAATATTTCTAACAGTAAAGATTACCCGCTATCCAGGGATTGTAAGAAAAATGGAAAGTTATTGGGAAAAATTACCCGGAGATTAAAAATAAAAACAATCAAACGACTTAACCTTAAAATAACTAAATAAATGCAGATTGGCTAGAATATCCCGTCAGTAATAGTTTCAGCAAACTGAGAAATTTAGATATTTTGTATTTATTTTTATTTTGGGTATTTCAATCGTAGCTTAAGAATTGCTCAAAATTTTAAATTTCTTGCGCCTGGCACATTTCAATATCCGCGAAAATTTTGATGACCAAAAACTTTTAAACAAATGAATGATGAAAAAAATTGACCTGGAAGATGATGTGCATACTCACTGGTTTGGTATGAATAACTACGAAATTAACCTGGCCTTAATTAATAAAATTATCAAAATAATATACGTTTCTGAACCGCCTTTTGGCGACTCATACCATAAACTTTACATTGACGACATTGAATTTATTGGCTTTGTTTGGGGATGCGATTTCCTCTTTCCATTTCACCAGCAATATATTATTTGTTCATGGATGAAAGAATTATATGATCGAAAAACCATTATAATTAATCTGAAAGATTTAAATTATGATGTACTTCCAATACATTATGAGACATTCAGATCGCATAAAAACCGACTGGAATTTAATAGTAAGCTAACAGGTAAAATCAAAATAGTTGATTTGAATGATCTACGGAAAAGATTTAATTGAAAGAATTTGAACCATCTAAATACAAATTACCATTTGGCGTTTTTAAGCCATCATATACCACCTGGTTATACAATGTATTTTAAAAATTAATTTGAGATTTCTGATTTTAATTTTCTCATTAATGCAATAATAGTGGGAAAATTACACCATACCTTATTGATGCAGAAGCGGGAACAGAACCCCCGGGTGAATGATTTTTATAAATTATCTATGATTCAATTTCTGACAAAATTTACATTGAGGGAAAAATATGGACAAATATTTACCGGTTAATTTTTAATCATTGATGACACAGTAAAGTAAGATTCCGTTTTATATTTGCATATGAAAAAAATACTAATTGTTTTTGCTCTTCTCACTATTTTAATAACAGCTTTCGCTCATGAATGTATATTGATCGCTTATAAATGGCGTGTAAATAAGGGTGATACTTTAGAAATGCATCTTTTCATTGCCGATGGAATGAATATTCAACTTGAACGTCCTATGGAAAAGGATAAAATAAAAAAATTCGAAATAATCAATGAAAACGGGCAATCTGATTTATTAGCCAATACAGTTGAAGGAACGTTGCCAATTATAAATAGTAAGGTGGACTTTGAAGGACTTGGATTAATATTTATGGAAAGAGATTATGCTAAAATAAGCTTACCTACCGATAAATTCCTGGAATATTTAAAAGAAGATCATATCGAAAATATTATTGTGTCAAAAGAACAGGGTAAAAAAATGCAAAGAGAACGGTATTCAAGATTTATTAAAGCATTAGTTCAAAGTGGTAAAATAAAAAATGACACTTTGTATAAGACAGTTACAGGCGAAAATTTTGAGATTATCTTATTGGAAAATCCCTATAAGCTTCATAAAGGAGCAACATTATCAGCCCAGGTATTTTTTAAGGGAAAACCGTTGGCAGGTAAAATAATTACTGCCCGAAACCGAAGAGGAAGTGAACCATCAATCACTCTTATTTCCAGGACAAATACCAATGGAATATGCTCATTCAAATTGCAACGGCCAGGCGATTGGATGTTGCATGCCACACATATGGTGGAATGCCAGGAAAAAGAAGAAGCAGACTGGGAAAGCTTTTGGACTACATTTAGCTTTGGAATAAATTAATGCAAAGCTTTTTCCAAATTGGTTTTATTTTTAAAAGTATTAGTAAGTTTTGCGTTATTCATTTAATGTTTGACAATTGTGCAGGCGTATAAAGTCAACCTAAAAAGCAGGACGAATTTTTTGCCGGAATATTCACCTTTGTTCAGCCTACCCAGGCTGTTCTTTTCCCGTGCAGGATTCGCATTGCAAAAGCATCTCCCAGTCAATGTATTTTTTCAACGAATGATTATTTTTTAGAAAAGGTTTCATTCAATTTTTTAACTCACTTATTCCCCGACCAATAAATAATTTCATTAATTCTGTGATATTTTTAATGGTCATGCGAATAATATAGAAAAGCAATTATCAGCAAAAATGGCCTTAACAGATAAAACAGATTTATTTCTTTCCGTTCTTGAAGCGAACAAAGGCATTATTTATAAAATAGCAAATGCGTATTGCCAGGATGCTGAGAATAAAAAAGACCTTGTTCAGGAAATTATTTTGCAATTATGGAAATCGTTTGAAAAGTATGATGAACAATTCAGGCATTCAACCTGGATCTACAGAATCTCCTTGAATGTCGCTATCTCCAATTATCGTAAAGAGACGAGGAGAAAAGAAATTTCCAATCCCTATTCTGAAGGATTATTCAGCCTGGCTGATTTCCAGGAAAGCAAAGAATTGCAAGGAAACACTTTATTTCTTCAACAGTTTATAATCGAACTAAAAGAATTAGACAAAGCTTTAATGCTTCTCTACCTGGAAGAAAAAAGTCACAAAGAAATATCGGAAATTATTGGCATTACCGAAACAAATGTTGCCACAAAAATTGGCAGAATAAAAACAATCTTAAAACAAAAATTTTCTCAAATACCAACATAAATATTATGGAAGAAACAAATTTTGTTCTTTTATGGAAAGAACAGTACGAAAAAATTGACAAGTCACTTGCCATTAATAAGAAATTGCTAAAAGAAGTAATCAATCTAAAAGCAGAGTCAGCCTTACAGTCGCTTATTCGGTTAAAAACAGTAGGTATCGTAGCCGTGGTGATATATTTGGTGATCTTAGGAATGGTTTTATTTTACGCCATCACCCATTATTCTTCTGCGGCAAATTATTTCATCATTTCGGTAGGCGTAATATTTATAATCAATTTGAAAGCGTTGTATGACTACATCAAACATTTGGTCTGGACAAATGAGATAAACTATGATGGAAGTGTAACAGAGATCCAGCAAAGATTATCCAAACTGCAATTATCCATCTTGCAACATAGCCGGACGATGGTTTTGTCATTCCCTTTCTACACTACCTTTTATTTGAGTGATGCATGGTTTCCACAGGATATAGGTTGGGGTTATATTCTTTTCCAAATATTCATGACCGGATCATTTACCTGCCTCGCGTATTGGCTTTACAAAAATCAAACAATCGCCAATATTGATAAAAAATGGCT
>JBDTEF010000174.1:0-2749 GCA_039922615.1 Ginsengibacter sp. | reverse complement strand
AAGTTTTCCAAAAAATCAGGACGGATATTATTACAGAAAAAACAGGGCAAACAGAACAAATCGCCAGTGCAGAAATATCAAACAACCAAATTCAACGTTTGCGATCAGCTCTGTTGGTGGAAGATAAAGGAGCATTGGATCCCGCAGGTGATAATGCAATAATAAAAACGTCTTCTGTGAATGTCATTAAGGTGACTACGGCTGCATATATCACTCCCGAAGAGTCCAACGATAATTATATATTTTACAATATACCCGCAGATAAATTTACAAAATCTAAAGTAGGTGCTTTTTTGAAAAAAATGAAACGGATAGTGGATCGCAATGATCCTCTAAAACTTATTTTCTCAGGAGAAGAAAAGCAGGTCGCAAGAATTAATTAAAAAATAAAAGTAAATAGTAAAAAAGTTTCCTTGATTGAGGAAAAGCAATGGTCAATAATTATAAAATCAAAACACATGAAAACAGGAATTTTAATTCTAAGCGTACTTTTTTTCAGTACCGTATCTTTTGCCCAGGACTCAGTAAAAGTGGAACGAAAAAATGATACCATTCACATAGGCGGGATGATCATTGTGAAAAAGAAAGGCGGTGGTGATGAAGCAAAACGCGTGGTTGTAGCAGTTGGAAATATGCGGAAATCAAATAACGGTAAGATTTCTACGCAAACCTGGATTTTGGATCTTGGTTTTGCAAATTGGGTAGATAAAACGAATTATGCGAATGCAACTTCTGACAATTTTATTGTGAACAGACCCGGAACGCCTGATTTGGTTGCCAATGATTTTAAGTTGAAAACAATAAAATCTGTCAATGTAAATATTTGGATTTTTATGCAAAAACTTAGCCTGGTACAGAATTATGTGAACCTGAAATATGGATTGGGGCTTGAATTAAACAACTATCGTTTTAAGAGTAATGTGAGCTTTAATGAAGGTGGTGCTAATCCTTACATGGCTTCCCAAAATATTTCTCATCCATTTGTATTCAGGGATTCGATCAGTTTCTCCAAAAACAAGCTTGCAGCAGATTACGTGACCGTTCCATTGATGATCAATTTTAATAGTAATCCTGAAAATTCCAGCAAAAGTGTTAGGCTAAGTGCCGGCGTGAGCATGGGTTATCTGTACAGTAGCCGGAATAAACAAAAGAGTGATCCCCGCGGTAAGCACAAAAACAGGGGCGATTATGATTTGGATAAATGGAAATTTTCCTATGTAGGCGAGTTGGGTTTGGGGCCGGTAAATCTCTATGGATCATATAGTCCAAAATCAATTTTTAAAAATGAATTGAATTTCACACCTTATAATATTGGGATCAGATTTAGTAACTGGTAAGAAAAATATTTGCTTAAAGAATGAGGACCTGCTGTTGTAAAATGGCAGGTTTTTTAATTTCACGCAAAGACGCGGAGGAGCAAAGACGCAAAGGGAGGGCGTGTGTTTCCTGCTGCTGTTGGAGTCCTCGCCAACAGCAAAAAGGAAAGGCATTTGTATTTAGGCAGGATTTTTTCCATTGAATTCCCTTTCTTATGTCATAATCATTACCTCGCCGATGTTAGGGTATTGGGCGCTTGCTTGTGTGCGGAAGCTCACCAATATCAATTAAAATGCTACAATATGTTTCAGTGGGGTTCTTCTGTTTTTAGATTAATGAACCATAGAAACCCCGATGTGTCATATCCAAAGCCTCACCCCAACCCTCTCCAAAAGGAGAGGGAGCACGGTTCCAAACGTTATCCTAAATTCTTTATTTGTGAACGTTTCAGAGGGATTTTCCGTTTTAGATTAATGTACCAAAGACTTCCATCCGGAAACTTCCGATGTGTGATAATCATTATAGTTTGTGCATTTTAATTTTATCCTCTTTTCTAAAAGGAATTTAATTTTCAGGATTTATGAGGTTGTTCTTTCCTGAATGAATAGAGCTATAATTATTTTCTAAGACTGCACAAATATTATCATGTTTTAGGCATTAGGGTTTCCGGTAATAAACACATGAATTTAAAAAGTCTCTTTCCGGAAACTCCTGCTGCGACTGAATGTTGATAGTGAAGTTTGGCTACAAACCTTTACTCAACACCGACAACGGTTGAAAAAAAAGCACCGTTTATTGTTCTGTGTTTTCATTTTGTTTAGTAACCGTAATGGGAACGCCTTCGACACCTGCATAAAAAACAATGATTTCAGCCGGAACACTCCCTTTATTTTCACCATAATGATAGGCATTAACCATTTCTACTATGGCATCGCCGGCTTTTAAATTCAGGGTATCACCTTTTTCATCAATTACCGTCAATTCGCCTTTAGTCAAAACGCCTGCATTAATTTCTAAATGCTTGTGAACACTTAATTTAGTATGCGGAGGAATTGTTATTTTCAAAACCGTAACCTGTGGTTTACCTTCGGAATATGGCGGTAAATCTGCGCCGTTCCAGCTTTTAGAAGATTCTGCTAACTTAACTACTGTAATTTCAGGCGGTTCATTCTTTTTAAATGCAAAAAGTACAAAGATTGCAAGGCCACATATTAAAATGGTTTTCTTCATAGATGTTTTCTTTTGGAGTGTTCTTTTGGTAATAAAGTTTCGAAAATAAGATAACCGGATCTTATATAATTATTTTTTAAGAATGAATCAGAAATCATTCAAGGTTAACCTTTCTAACAATCCGGAAAATATAATCTGCTTATTGGATTTCATCAATGTTCTGTTCTTTTTCTCCCTTCGTTTTTAAATTATATTTCAGCGG
>JBDTEF010000173.1:0-15544 GCA_039922615.1 Ginsengibacter sp. | reverse complement strand
AACCTTATTACAGGTAGGAATACTATTTTTATAGAGGATGGTGCAAAGGTGAGGTTTTCTATTTTGAATGCAGAAACGGGACCTATTTACATTGGAAGAAATGCTGAAATTATGGAAGGAAGTCTTTTAAGGGGGCCTATTTCAATTGGTGAAAATGCAGTAGTGAAAATGGGTACAAAAATGTATGGTGCTACTTCGATTGGTCCACATTGTGTGGCAGGAGGTGAAATAAAAAATTCTGTCCTAATTGGTTATTCCAATAAAGCACATGATGGATATTTAGGCGATTCAGTAATAGGAGAGTGGTGTAATTTGGGTGCAGGTACCAGTAATTCTAATTTGAAGAATACCGCATCAATGGTGAAAGTGTGGGTCAGGAATAATAATAATTATAGAATTGTCGGAAATAAATGCGGCCTTATTATGGGAGATTATAGCAGGAGTGCTATCAATACTTCTTTCAATACAGGAACTATTGTGGGAATTTGTTGTAATATCTTTGGTCACTTCCCCGAGAAATTTATAAAAGATTTTAATTGGGGAGACCAGCAGTACAAATTTGAAAAAGCAATTTCCGATATTCGCAATTGGAAAAAATTTAAAAACAAAAAAGTAACTGATCGTGAAATAGCGATCTTGAAAAATTTATATCATTCTAAACAATCATTATGAGAAAACAAATCGCCGCAGCAAACTGGAAAATGAATCTTACACTTGAAGAAGCAAAGAAATTAACAACTGGTTTGGTTGATAAAGAATTCAGCCTAAGTGAAAACCAGGAAGTAGTATTGGGAGTGCCTTTTCCGTATTTATTAGTAGTAGATGAAATCATTGCAGGCAAAAAGGGTTTTGCGGTAGCCGCACAAAATTGCTATTTAAAACCATCAGGAGCCTATACCGGAGAAACAAGTGCGGCTATGATTGCATCCTGTGGCGTTAAGTATGTTATCATTGGCCATAGTGAACGAAGGGAATATTTTGATGAAACCAATTTTATGCTTGCACAAAAGGTAGACATCTGCCTGGTTAATGGATTGCTTCCAATTTTTTGTTGTGGCGAAGCGCTGGAAATTCGGGAATCGGGAAGCCAGGATGATTTTGTAGAAAAGCAAATAAAAGAAAGTTTATTTCATCTTACGGGTGACCAGCTAATGGATTTTGTAGTAGCCTATGAACCAATATGGGCCATAGGTACCGGTAAATCTGCGAGTGCAGAGGAGGCACAGGAAATGCACGCGCACATAAGAAATGTTTTTGCAAAAAAATATGGAGAAGATTTAAGTAACAGTATTTCAATTTTATATGGGGGAAGTGTAAAAGCCAACAATGCAAAAGAAATATTTGGCAAACCGGATGTGGATGGCGGTCTTGTAGGAGGCGCTTCTATGAATGCTGATGAATTTGAAATAATCATTAATAGTTTGAAATAAATCCGTTTAAAGATTAAAAAATTCAGAACGATACTTATTTTTGATACCCTGGTAAAGATCTAAACAGCGGGTTTATATATTTCCATGATCCTATAATTATAATCAAAAATGTGATGAATGCGGCACACCCAAGCTTGATAAATAAAGGGAAATTTTGTAAAAGGAGAGAAGTACAATAAAAAAGGGAAGCATACAATAACCATTTTATCATCAAATTTTTAAGTGGAATTAATTCTATGGTTTTTATGTGAAGCGCTTTCGCTGATTGCCATACGTAGAAGATAGATTGTAGTGTAGTGGCAAGCACCGGTGCCAGTACAATTCCTCTTGTTCCCATCATAGGATATAATATTACCATAAATAGAATTGCTAATAAAATATCAATGAGGGCACCCAACAGGATGATATTGCCTTTAGAAAAACATTGCAATATGGCCGTATAATTATTGATTCGGAGAGGTAATATAAAAATACTGATAACAAAAATGGGAAGGGAAGCCTGGTACTTATCCTGGAAAGCAAAACTGAATAATTCTTCTTTGAAAAAAAAGAGAAAGAAGAATAAAGGAAACACGATAGCAGAAAGATTATTAAATGTGTCTAGATATATTTTTTTTATTTTTTCCGTAGAAAATAAATCCGCAGAAATTTCTGTCGTTAGAAAAATTCCAGCAACCGAAATTAATAATCCAAAAAGTGGTATCTCGAATGATCCATTAAAAAATATTGCGAAATCTGCAGCAGACAACAGGAAGACGAGGAAGAACTTATCAATCCATTTAGCGAGTATGCCGAGTACATCATTCAACCCTAAATATGACCAATGTTTTAAAAACTGCGATTCATCATAAGAAATAGTTTTACTTTCTTTGATTGCTGGAATTAATAAAATAACTATCCATTTAAAAATGGATAAAATAAGGATTCCACCAATTAATGTGAATAAAGAATAATGCGTGTTCAAAATATAAAGATGCCATCCTAAAAAGAAAACAGCATAAAAGAAATTAATGATAAAAGATTTTTTCTCACCTTTTTGTTTGATTAATAAAGAATCAGAAATACTCGTGGTTGTTTGAACGAGGGTAAAAAAAATCAACAGAATTTTTAATGAGGGCGAAATGTTTTTTGAGAAAAGAAAGAAAAGTAAAAATGTCAACAAACTTAATAGCGCATAAAAGAGGAAAAGCCGGTTTTTATTTTTCCTGGCAAAATAAAAAAGGAAATTTAAATTAGTGGAAAAGATGATTGAACTGATGCCAAAACCGATAATAACATTGACAATGTTTGTATACATCCAAACACTTTGAAAGGCGCCATAATCCTGGTAGGATAATTTCCTGGAAAAGAGAATAAAAATGACAAATAAAACAATTGCCGGAATCAACCTCCCCGAGAAAAGCCACAAGGTTTTCATGGAGGATAAAGAAGGCTTATTCAGCGATTGATCAATTCCTTTTGACTTCAATGAATGTTTATTTTGATACTTTTATTGACCTGCCTGCATTCCAAATAATTCGATTGGCATTTTTACCCGGACGCTTTCATTTTCTTTTTTATTTTCCCGGAATTACATAAGCCTGCCTTCAATAATCCGAAGGGTAAAAGTATTCATTTAAACTTATAAAATTCTTCTTGTAAAAATGAGAGCAACATTTTCATTTTTAAATGCTATAATATTTTTTCCTAAAGTATAATGATGATTCCTGATCATTTTTTAAAAGTTACCAGTTTTTGTTTAATAATATTTACCGAAATTACCTTGCCCGGTATTTTTACAGCCTGGAACTATTGGATAGACTATTAGGAAATTCTTGGTTAAGTATTATTCAATTTTATAACAATAATTCGAACGCGGAAGTTTGATGGCTTTATTAAAAGTATACCTATTTTTCAGTCACTTGGTTCTAAAACATTAGTCATCAGGCATAAATAAGTTTTTGCTGAGTGCCAACATGCAGGCAATCTTTCAATTCACCCAATAGACACTAATTAATATTAGATTAATTTTAGACCACTCTGGCTGTTTTCAGTATATGCAGCCTTGCTTTTACTTATCTTCGCCGCCAATTATGAAAAATATCCGGAATTTTTGTATTATAGCACATATTGACCATGGTAAAAGTACACTGGCCGACCGCCTGCTTGAATTTACGCACACCGTAACTGATCGTGATATGCAGGCCCAGGTTTTGGATAATATGGATCTTGAACGTGAAAAAGGTATTACCATTAAAAGCCATGCCATACAGATTAATTACCAGTTTGAAGGTGAAGAATATATTCTCAATTTAATAGATACACCGGGTCATGTGGATTTTAGTTATGAAGTGAGCCGTGCACTCGCTGCATGTGAAGGTGCCCTATTGTTGGTGGACGCCACACAAGGCATTCAGGCGCAAACGATTTCTAATTTATATCTCGCTGTGGATAATAATTTGGAAATAATTCCTGTGCTTAATAAAATAGATATGGATGGGGCAATGATAGAAGAGGTAGAGGATCAGATCATTGAATTAATTGGTTGTAAAAGAGAAGATATACTGCATGCAAGTGCCAAGACAGGAGTTGGAGTCGAAGAAATACTGACTGCCATCATTAGACGAATTCCTGCCCCAAAAGGTGATTATAATGCACCCTTGCAGGCTTTAATCTTCGATAGTGTGTTCAATAGTTTTCGGGGTATTATTGTTTATTATAGAATTTTTAATGGCATTTTAAAAAAGAATGATAAAATTAAATTTTCAAATACAGGTAAAGAATACAATGCAGATGAAGTTGGCGTACTCAAAATTGGCATGATGCCGAAGCAGGAAGTAAAGGCTGGTGATGTTGGATATGTAATTACAGGAATTAAAGATGCCAAGGAGGTGAAAGTAGGGGATACGATCACACTTACCAAAGATCCGACAGTACAATCCATCAAAGGATTCCAGGAAGTAAAACCGATGGTATTTGCCGGTATTTTCCCTATTAACACGGATGAATTTGAGGAATTGCGTGATTGCATGGAGAAGCTTCAATTGAACGATGCCTCTCTTACGTTTGAGCTGGAAACATCACAGGCATTGGGTTTCGGATTCCGATGCGGTTTCCTGGGTATGTTGCACATGGAAATAATCCAGGAGCGATTGGAGCGTGAATTCAACCAAACTGTTATCACAACTGTTCCCAACGTGAGTTTCTTCGCTTACACTACAAAAGGCGAAAAAGTCACTGTAAATAATCCTATTCAATTACCCGATCCCAGCAGGATTGAAAAAATTACTGAGCCATTTATTAAAGCTCAGATCATTACAAAGCCGGATTATATTGGAAATATAATGACACTTTGTATAGGAAAAAGGGGCATGTTGATCAACCAGGGTTACCTGACACCTACACGCGTAGAGCTTACTTTCGAAATGCCATTGACAGAAATAGTTTTTGACTTTTATGATCGGTTAAAAAGTGTAACACGCGGCTATGCTTCATTTGATTATTATCCTATAGAATACCGCGAAAGCGACATTGTAAAAATGGATATTTTGTTGAATGGTGAAAAAGTAGATGCCTTGAGTTCACTCATACATCGTGCCCGCTCACAGGAATTTGGAAGAAAGCTTTGTGAGAAATTAAAAGAATTGGTTCCGCGTCAACAATTTCAAATTGCCATCCAGGCTGCCATTGGTGCTAAAATAGTTTCGCGTGAAAATATAAGTGCCATAAGAAAAGACGTAACCGCAAAATGCTATGGAGGTGATATCAGCCGCAAAAGAAAGTTACTTGAAAAGCAAAAAGAAGGAAAGAAGAGAATGAAGCAAATAGGAAATGTGGAAGTGCCCCAGGAAGCCTTTTTAGCCGTTTTGAAACTGGATGAATAGCTAAAATTCAGTTGTGAAAACAGGTATTGGATTTACAGGAAACCTTTATTGGTTAATGCTTCTATGGAAGCAATGAGATTAAAAAGATCGCGCATTTGATTCTAATTATCCTTTACTTTTTGACCAAGTTTTGATTGATCAATATTTCCTTTTTCATCCCTCAATGGATGCGGCATCGGCGGTTGACCCGTTGGTGTAGGCGTATTGGGGAAAAGTTTTTCTATGTAAACCCATTTTCCATCTCTCCATTTAAGTGCCTCATAATCACCATCAGGGATGTACGTATATTTTTTTTCCTGCTCACCGGTTTCAGAGATGAGATGCTCAAATACAATCATATCCATCTCAGGGTCATAAATCAACCTTGGACTAGCGTCTTTTTTAAATTCCATAATATACCGTGCGACGCCATCCCGCAGGGAAGCGTTCCCGGGGAAACTGAAAAAGCCACCGCCAAATACAGGAATGCCGTCTTTGAAAGTCAATATTTCAATAATTTTCTTTGTGCTTTTGATATCATTTTCGTCAAATCCCAGGAGTGTATAGTAACTTTTTCCAAAAGATTTTTTCTCTATTAATTTATAATATAAGGCACCTATCCAGGCACTGTTTCCTGTAATGGTATCCTGGGGTTTCTGAATTATTGAACTTTTATCAATTAGTGGAAATATCTTTAAAGAACCATCTTTTGTCCGCATTTGAATAGCACCATGATTTCTTACCATATTATCACTGATCATTAATTGCCAGGTAAATATTTTAAACGTGTTATCCTCTGGTGATAGTTTTGAAATAGTGACCAGTGAATCGAAAGGATAGTAGAATGAATTTTTTATTTGTAAAGCTCTAACGAACGTCCTGGTAAACTGGCTATCGGCATCCATACGTTCTTCCGAAGATCTGCCCTGTACGATCGTCATACCTAACGTCTTTAAAGAATCTTCTTTCTCCTTCAGTTGTTTTGTATCTGCAGGTGAAATAGTTTGTGCGAGCATATTCCCCGAAAGCAACATTGCGAATATATACAAAGCCAATTTTTTCATTTCCTAAATTTCGGCAAAGAAAGGTTTAAACAGATAAATTAATTGTTAATCAATTCCTTATTCACATCGTCTTTTATTAGGTGCAAAAGTTAATTGCTGGTGTATATTTCAATTGTTATTTGATAAAGGAATTATGTCTGCCTTTTTCAATTGTGAGGTATTTTGGAAGAAGTTTTAAATTATTTCTATTTCATTAGCCACTTCTAAGAGTGAATTAAAAACAAGGTCAATCGTTTCGTTTTTTGGATCTACCTCTTTTCGGGTAGTTGGAAGAAAAATGTTGATGGCCACACCAAGATTTCGTCCGAATTTCATATCACTAAGTGTATTACCAATCATGATACTTTTTGAAAGATCAATTATATTAAAATCTTTTATCGCCATTAAACCCATACCTGGATTGGGTTTCCTATTTTGACTTTCCATATCAGGACAAAAATAAATTTTGTCAATCCTGCCATCTGATTCCCTGATTTCTGCCAGCATATTTTGATGGATTGCCTCTAAATCTTGCAGCCTGGTTACGCCTTTTGCTATTCCTCTTTGATTGGTCACCATGATGATAGGACCCAATTTTTTATTGAATATTTTGAACGCTTCTTTTACGCCTTCATAAAATTTAAATTCTTCCCAGGTATGAATATAATCATCATGCTTCTCCTCATTCACCACACCATCACGGTCGATGAACAAGGTCCAGGATTTGTCAATATTTTTTAAAATGGTATTGGTCAATGGTTAGGTTATAGGTATTAGGTTTCAGGATTCAGGTATCTGGTTTCAGGAAGAAAGAAAACAACTATTGAATAAAAAATTTAAAAAGTTAATTTGAAAGTAAAATGCATTTTTTAATTCTTAATTTTTAATTCATTATTCATCATTCAAAATTCATCATTTAAAATTCCAGCTTCGCTCTTTCATAATCTTCCGGAATGCCAATATCTATAAAATATTGATCCTGGATAAATCCAAATATTTCAGATTCATAGTTACTTCCTTCATTCACTTTTTTTTCCAAATAGTCTTTTTCAAAGGAGAATTTTTCAGGTAAGTTCTCCGCATTAAAACTGTTGGTATTTAAAGCATACACACCGCCATTGATTAAACCTGATTGATAAAATTGTTTTTCTTTAAATGATTGTACAGCACCTTTTCCGTCAATACTTACCACACCATATCGGTCAAAATTCACCATCGGTTTTAAACTTAGTGAGCAGTCTGCATTTGTTTGAAAATGAAATGCAGCTAATGCCTGTATGTCTACCTTAAACATGGTGTCACCATTGCAAACAATTACATTTTTGTCAGTTGCTTGTTGAATGGCTAATTTGATAGCACCCCCGGTGCCAAGAGGTTCCTCTTCCAATGCCAATTGATAGTTTAAACCTGGATAGTCAGACTTTAAAAACGCTTCTACTTTTTCATGCAGGTATCCTACACTGAAGATAAAACGTTCAATGCCATTTTTCTGTAAATAAGAAATTAAATAATGTAAAAATGGATTTCCATTTACCGGTGCAAGACATTTCGGAACTTCACTTATCAAGGGTCGCAATCTTGTGCCGAGGCCACCAGCAAGGATTACAGCTTGTTTAATCATTGGTTTCTGCAAAATAAATTTCTTCTACAAATTCACACATGATATGACCCAGCATGATATGGCTTTCCTGGATCCGTGGTGTATCATCTGATGGCACATTAATTAAATGATCTGATAGGTCTTTTAATTTTCCGCCGTTTGAACCTGTAAAACCAATCGTGATCATTCCTTTTTCTTTGGCCATTTCAAAAGCCTTCAGAATATTTTTACTATTGCCCGAAGTACTTAATCCCACCAGCACATCACCTGGATTGCCAATGCCTTTTATCATCCTGGAATAAATAACATCGTAGCTGTAATCATTCGCCACGGCAGTGAGGTAACTGGTGTTGCAATGTAGCGCCTCGGCTGGAAGTGCATCCCGATCAGTATAGAATCTGCCGGTGAGTTCCGCAGCCAAATGTTGCGCATCAGAAGCGCTGCCGCCGTTTCCGCAAAAAAGCACTTTGTTGCCTTTTTCAAAAGCATTGACCATCACGTTTACACAATCCTGTACAGTTTGTAAAATTTTATCGTCAGCGAGTATTTTCGTTTTTACATCGATTGACGCCTGTATTATATTTTTTAGTTTTTCCACTTATTACATTTTATTTCATCAAAGATATTACAATATCCCAGCTATGCCTAAGCACACCAGGTTGTTAGTCCGTATTTGGTAAAAGTATAATTTTTTACTTCGCCGCCAAATCTCTTCAAAGCAGCTATCACAGCATATCTTGTATTTTTCGGACAATAAAAAATCATGAATCCGCCACCTCCTGCGCCGCTGATTTTTCCTCCTGTGGCTCCTGCATCTTTTGCAGCATTATATATTTCTTCAATGCGGCTATTACTGATATTATTAGCCATTAATCTTTTTTGCTGAAATCCAAAATCCAGGATTTCCCCAAACTGGTCCAATTTACCTAAAAGCAATGCCTCCTTCATCATGCGGGCCTGCTCTTTCAATTGATGCATAGCTTCAATACTTTTTTCATTTTTATTATTTACATTTTTTACCTGTTCGTCAATAATGGAGGCACTTTCACGACTGGTAGCAGTAAAATATAATACGAGGTTATTTTCCAATTCATGCAGGTAATGCGTCCTTATTCTGAGTGGGTTTACGATTACTTTATCTCCATCATAAAATTCCATAAAGTTTACTCCCCCAAAAGTGGCAGCATATTGGTCCTGTTTGCCACCGGTAAGATTCAGGTCTTCTCTTTCGATCTGGTAAGCATAGTGCGCAATATCATAATCTCCCAAGGGAAGTTTCAGCCATTCTACAAAGGCACCCAAAATCGCCACGACCAAAGTTGAAGAAGTACCCAATCCTGATCCTGCGGGAGCATCTACAAAAGTGGATAAACGAAAACCTGTTTCAGGTATTTTGTAATCTTTTTGAAGTCGATTGTACACACCTTTCAAAAGATCCAATGTGCCGTTGATGGGAAGTTCATTTGCCCAGGAAAATGTCTGTATTTCATTTCTGTCCAACGCCTGAACCACTATATTTTTTTCATCCAAAAGTTCTATATTGGCATAAGCAAATAAAGATACGGTTGCATTTAAAATGGCACCACCAAACTGGTTGCTAAAGGGACTTACGTCTGTGCCACCACCTGCGAGGCCAATACGTAAGGGAGCTTTACTACGATAGATCATTAAAATAAATTTCTTTTAAAAAATTGGTTGGGCTCATGACAGGTAATGAAGGGAATAGAAAAATAAAATCCTTTACATTTCTTGTAATAAAATAGTTCATTTTTGCTTTGTAGGCTAAAAAATATAAGAGAGCATCTTCAGTATCTTTATATTTTTCGAGAGGAAAATATAAGATGTCTTTAGAGAAAGCAACTACACCAACAGTTTTGCAAATTTCCCGTAATACAGACAATGCATCAATATTTTGTTTTTGTAATAAATAAATAGTGGTAGCAATAACACTCTCAGAAATAAATAATTCAACCTTATGTAGCTGGGCAAGAAATATAATTTCTTTTATTGCATCCAATTCATTTGGTCTTTCTTCTACAAAATCGATAATAATATTAATGTCTAAAAAAACTTTATTTGCCATATTTTTCATCTAAATGGTCATGCCAAACTTTTTTGTAGTCGTAATCTTCCGGAAGTGGCGTTGCATTTTTGGTATATTTTCTTATTCGTTCCAAAAGAGAAGGTTCATTGGTTTCAAATTTATTGAGTACAGATTTTTTTGAAAATTTATTTAAATAATCTTCCACTACAGAAGATAGACTTACTTTTCTTCTGGCACTCGCTTTCTTTGCCCGTGTGACTATTTTATCATCTATGTTCAAAGTTAACTTCGTTTTCATAACTATTTTTTTTAAAGTTACGTAATTATTATTATTACGTAATACCAAAAAATTTTGGTAGTTGTTAGTATTTAGATATTATTAGTCAGAAGGAAAGAATTGTGAATCGATTTGTAAGCTGTAATTTCTGGCTCACAGCTCATTGCTCACAGCTAAAATCTCATAGTCATTTAAGGAAGCAATAATTAAGCTTCTTGTTTTGGTGAAAAGCCAACGGACTTTAAAATTTCATTTACCATTATTTTCCAGCTATATTTTTTCTTTTCTTCTTTCAAATAAGGCAAAAAATGGCTTTCCCCGATTGAGAAATATTCAATAATTTTTTCCGCAATACTTTCCGGATTCGGCTCGGCCACAAGGCCTACTTTTCTATCAGGAACCAATGCAGGTAAGCCTCCTACATTTGTAACGATCATAGGAATTTCAAAATGATAGGCGAGGGGAGTTACACCACTTTGCGTCGCATTTCTATAAGGTTGTACCACACAATCTGCTGCACAGAGATAATATTTTATATCACTGTCTGCAATAAAATGAGTGTGTAATAGCAGATTATTTTTAATGGCCGGATCATTCAATAATGCAGTGTAATTTTTTTCATCTTCATAAAATTCTCCTGCTATTAAAAGACGAATATTTTTTACGCCATATTCAATATTTAGAATTTTTATAGCGTTCAACAAAATATCAAGTCCTTTGTATTTCCTGATAAAGCCAAAAAACAAAAGTATATGTACATCGCCTTTTATTTGTAAATGAACCCGAGCCTCTTCCTTACTTATTTTATCACCAAAATTATCATACAACGGATGAGCGACAAATTGAGCAGGTTTATCACCGGCGAAAGTTTTTAGATCGCTTAAAACTTTTTCACTCATGGTAATAAAACCATCTATTGGTTTTAAAAAATAGTTTGTAAATATTTTATCACCCGGCCTTTTTTCATGTGGTAAAATATTATCTGCGATGCAAACTATTTTGGTGTGTTTATTTTTTTTCACCCTTCTCAGGATGGTTCCCAGGCATGGGCCCATAAATGGCAGCCAATACCTCACCACAATTATATCAGGCTTTAAATTTTTCAATTCATTTCCCACAGCGATCCAGTTGAAAGGATTTACAGAATTGATCTTAATTTTTATTGGAATATTTGCAGGTGGCGGTTCATTTGAAAACTGGGTGGTACCGGGAAACAGAAACCCCGGATACTGGTAGGAGAAAGTATAAATCGTTGTTTCAAAACCCTGGTCTATCAATTCCTTTGCTAATCTTTCATCATAGGATGCAAGCCCACCGCGCAATGGATACGCAGGACCAATAATAACAATTGAGCGAATATCTTTTTTTTGAATTTCCATTTCTACCGGCTAATTGAATTAACTAATTCTTTCTTCAATTAAATAACTATTTCTTTCGGGCCCGTTCCTGGATATTAATTCACCCAGGAATCCTGCTAAAAATAATTGTGTTCCAATGATCATTGCTACGAGGGCCATAAAAAATAAAGGCCTTTGCGTCATTCCGGTTCCATCAAAAAAGAATTTGGAAATAGTAAGGTAAAGGAAAACAAACAGGCCAAATAGAAAGGCCAGGGTGCCATATAAACCAAAAAAATGCATGGGATTTTTTCTGAATTTGCCTACAAACATAATAGAGGCAAGATCAAGGAAACCATTTACAAAACGGTTCCACCCAAACTTTGTAACGCCATATTTCCTGGCGCGGTGTTCTACTACTTTTTCTCCGAAATGTTTAAAGCCGGACCATTTTGCCAGTAATGGAATATAGCGATGCATTTCACCATACACCTCGATGTTTTTAACTACTTTATATTTATATGCTTTCAGGCCACAATTAAAATCGTGCAAATGAATGCCGCTTGCTTTTCTCGTGGCGGCATTGAATAATTTTGAAGGTATATTTTTGGCTAATTTACTGTCATAACGCTTTTTCTTCCATCCGCTAACAATATCAAAATTTTCTTCCAGTATCATTCGTCTCAATTCAGGAATCTCATCGGGGCTATCCTGTAAGTCCGCATCCATCGTGATAACCACCTGGCCTTTGGCCATTTTAAATCCTTCATTCAATGCGGCACTCTTTCCATAATTTCTTTGAAATTTAATTCCTTTTACCTGTGGATTTGTTGAGTGTAACCGGCTAATGACATCCCATGATTGATCAGTGCTACCATCATCAACCATAATGATTTCATAAGAGAATTGATTCTCCGACATTACGCGGACAATCCATGCAGTTAATTCAGGTAAAGATTCATCCTCATTATACAGAGGGACGATTACAGAAATGTCCATTATTGATTTATTTGACTGATGTCTGCTGCTATTCTTGTTGGATCTTTTTTAGTAATACCGGCGCCTATTAAAGCTGCAACGGCCCCGAAAAATAAGTACCCAAGCATTGTTCCACCAATGAGAAAGACGCCAAAAAATTTACCGGAAAGATCAACAGCCTGGTTAATTTGCTCTTCGGTTATCCCTTTTTGGCTTGCCATTTCTTTTTTTGAGGCCTCTATTGCATCAACTTTAAATTCCGGAAAGGCCAACATGAGAATAAGAAAGAAGAGTATCATAATTGCTGTGATCGTTGCAGCAGTTTTAAAGCCATGGGCGAAATAATTTCCGAATGTGCCCTGGTGAGCGATTTGCTTTCCATAATACCATACTGACCAAATAATTCCACCCAGGAAGATAAAGTAGCTTATGTATTGGAAAGGATTGTATCTGTCCATCTGCATAAAAAAAGAGATAAATCCCAGGATTGCCAGGATAAGACCAAGGACAATTCCTTTGGTAGTTGGCGATGTAACTGTATTATCCATAATTTGATTTTATTGACGGCTATTTTGCGCTTCAGACAAAAATAGCTTTTCTCCGTTAATAATGCCCAACACCTTTCCTTTTAACTGTTTTCCTATAAACGCGTTGTTAATGCATTTGGAGTAAATATTTTTCTTGTCAAAAAGATATTCCTCATCTTTTAAGAATAATGTAAGATTTGCCTGCTTATTTTCTGCAATTTGTATCTCTGGCAAATTAAAAATTTTCCGGATATTATTCGTTTGCATTTTTACAAAAATGGCCGCTTCTATATTACACAATCCAGCAACTCCGAATACGCTTTCCAATCCTTCCATGCCGAATTTAGCTGTTTCAAATTCGCAAACTTTGTGATCCCAATCCTGTGGCTGGTGATGGGAAGCAATAAAATCAATGGTTCCATCGAGAATGCCCTGTCGCATTGCATCCCGGTCATCCATCGTACGCAATGGCGGATTTACTTTTAAATTGGTGTCGTAATGAATCAAATCCGCGTCAGTAAAATATAAATGATAGGGCGTAACGGAGCAGCTTACACGAAGATTTTCTTTTTTAGCGGCCGCAATCAATGCTAAAGATTTCCGGGTAGAAATACCGGTGAAGTGAATTTTAGAATTAGTATACCTCACCAATTCAATATCTCTTGCGACCATTAGTTCTTCAGAAAGTGCAGGTTTGCCGGGCAATCCTAATTGTGTGGAAACAGTCCCTTCATTCATTTGCCCTTTGGATCCTATTGTATTATCATCAGGTAATTGAATAATAGTAGCGTCTTCAGCCAGCACATATTCCAGCGCTTTTTGTAATAAGCCGGAGGATTGAATAGCTTTTGTGCCATCAGAAAAAGCAACTGCACCTGTGTGGAACATATCATACATTTCACTCAATTCTTTTCCTTCAGTATGTTTAGTGATAGATCCTATCGGGTGAATATTTACCGGGAGGCCTTTTGCTTTTTGTAGCAAGTATTCTACCTGCGATTTATTAGACACTGCAGGATCTGTATTTGGAATCAGCATTACTGCGGTGAAACCTCCTGCAGCCGCAGCATTGGCGCCACTTTCAAGCGTTTCCCTGTATTCCATTCCCGGGTCACAAAAATTGGCAAAGCAATCTACCCATCCCGGCGAAACGCAGAGTCCTGGAATATCGATCACCTTATCCGCATCAAAGTTCAATTGCCCTCCGATTTTGGTAATGATTCCGTTCTCAATAAAAATATCCCGGGAAGTACCGTTTTGAGTTATGTCTGAAGAAAACAGCGTTGCATTCTTTATTAAAACCTTCATTCGGGTTTTGGTGATTTTATTTCGGCGAAGGTAAAAGTAAAATAATGGATTTTTTCTTTTAGGAGAAAATATTATCACCCAACTTAAAAGACGTTGGCGTACTATTTTATGGTTTTGAAACAGGGCTTTTTATTGTTCCCTGTTCACTTCCCCATTTAAGATCTGCATGGTGAAAAGCTTTTTATTTTCAAAATAATCAGGAATACCTGTGTTTATTTTAGGATAAACCGGCTGAAAATTATATTCATGAAAACTGCCGTTTAGTTTTCCATTTAAATGTGTCATTATTTCTCCAGGGTGATCCATAAGAATATTAATAAAGTAGAAGGCTGACTCAAACCCTTTATAGGACATATCTGTAGGCTTAGAGCGGTATAAACGAAAATATTCCTTCACTAAGAAATTGGAATAGGCATCACCCTTTACATCATAATGAGGCGTTGTATAGCGGATAGGAAAATCTTTATAAGTACTTTTCTTGTATAGGCTTTTGAAGCCATCCCAGTTAGGCATACCAATTAAGATCACGGGTAAATCTTTTTGAATAGGGTAGCAGGCATCCGCTAACTTCCTTGAAAAAGTTTCATCCAGGCTCGCACCAATGATCACACTTGTTTTAGTCGTATCCAACCTGCTCTGTAGAGCATAGGAAGAAATTGAACTATCCAATGAGATGGTAGTTATTTTTAATTGCGGTTTAGTAGAAACCGAATTATTAATTTCTTTAAAATAATTTTCTATCCTTGGATCATTTTTTTTCCTGATCAAATAAATATTTGCATTACTATATTTTTGATTTATATAGGCTAAAATACCTTCGCAATGGGCTTTTAAGGTGGAGTTTACAATTACGGTAAATGGATTTTGCGTCACATTACCCTCATTGGGATAAGTAACTGAAATAAAAGGAATGTTTTTTTGAAGCGCAATTTGTGCTAATTGTGAATATTCAGGTTCCCGGACAGCGCCAATGATTAAATCAAAATCATCCAATTTTCGATTTTGTAACAACCAGTTGATGGGTTGTTTGTTAGATCTTGAATCAAAAATGTGCCCTTCAACATTTTTATTATTCACGTTGATCGTATCAAATGCAATCATGGCACCCTGCACAAAGTCTATGGCCGGCATTATAAATTTTGGAAGCGTATTCTTATA
>JBDTEF010000172.1:0-6562 GCA_039922615.1 Ginsengibacter sp. | reverse complement strand
GAACGCACGAAAGAAGCCATCGGTACCGGCGCTAAAATAATAGCCGCCAATTGTCCCTTTTGTATGATAATGCTAACCGACGGTGTGAAAGCAAATGAAAAAGAAGAAGAGGTGGAAGTGCTGGATCTGGCAGAATTGATTGCCGCAAGTATGGAGTGAAGAGGTTGTAGGTAGTAGGTATTAGGTTTTAGGTAGAAGCATTGAGTAATGAGCTAACAACTGAAACTGAAACTTTACACTTTAAATCTCGCATTTTTCCAAATTACATCTTACATTTTCCAACCTAATACCCACAACCTAATACCCACAACCTCACAACAATGTCCGAAGAAAGATCCCTCAATTTTATCGAGGAAATAATAGATGAAGATTTAAAAAAAGGTAAATACGATAAAATATTAACCCGTTTTCCACCGGAACCAAATGGCTATTTGCACATTGGTCACGCAAAAAGTATTTGCCTGAATTTTGGCCTTGCGAAAAAATTTGGCGGCAACACCAATTTACGTTTTGATGATACAAACCCTGTGACAGAAGACACAGAATATGTGGATAGCATCAAGAATGATATTAAATGGTTAGGGTTTACCTGGATCAGTGAATTTTATGCAAGTGACTATTTTGATACTTTGTATGAATATGCTGTAAACCTTATCAATAAAGGATTAGCGTATGTGGATGATAGTTCTTCAGAAAAGATAGCATCTGAAAAAGGAAGTCATACAGAACCCGGAATTGAGAATGAATTTCGTAGCAGAAGCATAGAAGAAAATCTCCGGTTATTTGCTGAAATGAAGGATGGAAAATATAATGACGGTGAAAAAGTATTGCGTGCTAAGATTGATATGGCTTCGCCAAATATGCATTTTCGCGATCCGGTTATGTATCGCATCAAACATGTACATCATCACCGCACAGGAGATAAATGGTGCATCTATCCGATGTATGATTTTGCACACGGACAAAGCGACAGCATTGAGAAAATAACGCACAGTGTTTGTACCTTAGAATTCATTCCCCACCGTCCTGTTTATGACTGGTATATTGAAAAATTGGACATTTTTCCTAGTCATCAATATGAGTTTGCGCGGTTAAACATGACCTACACGGTGATGAGTAAACGAAGATTATTGCAATTGGTAAAAGAGGGTATTGTAAATGGCTGGGATGATCCCAGGATGCCCACCATATCAGGATTTCGGCGCAAAGGATATACCGCATCAAGCATCCGTACTTTTTGTGAAAAGATCGGCGTAGCTAAAAGAGACAACATGATCGATCTTAGTTTGCTGGAATTCTGTATCCGGGAAGAACTGAATACAACCGCGCCTCGCATCATGGCTGTTTTGAACCCGGTAAAACTGATCATTGATAATTATGAAGAGGATAAAACGGAGGAATTGACTGTAGAGAATCTTCCTAATGATCCGGAGAATACTAGAAAAGTTTCTTTTTCAAAAGAGTTATGGATCGAGAATGAAGACTTCATGGAAACGCCTGTGAAGAAATGGTTTCGTTTGGCTCCCGGGCAAATGGTGAGATTGAAAAGCGCCTATATTATTAAATGCGAAAACTTTGAGCGCGATGCAAATGGCAATATTTCTGAAATCCATTGCACCTATATTCCTGAAAGTAAGAGTGGTCACGATACGAGTGAATTAAAAGTAAAAGGGACCATTCATTGGCTGAATGCGCGTGATGCAATCAATGCAGAAGTACGCATGTATGACCCGCTTTTTACGGTGGAAAATCCTGCGGCGGAAGAAGATTTTAAAAAGGTGATTAACCCGAATTCTTTGCAAATAAATAAATCATTTGTAGAGCCGCAATTGGTGAAGGCCAAACCAGGAGAACATTTCCAATTTATGCGCAATGGCTATTTTACGGTTGATCTGGATTCTACGAGTGAGATGCCGGTATTCAATCGTACAGTGAGTTTGAAGGAAGGGTTCAAGGTCATTTAGTATTTGCGTTTTCATTTATTTATCGAAATCTTAAGGATGATAGCTTTGAAAATGATCTTGAAAGACTTAGAATTATACTTCGAATTTATAAAGTAGGAGGGTGGTTGGTGGCCACGAATCATGGCTACCGGCTTTAAGGTCAGATAGTATTTGCATGACTATTAAATAAATGAAAAGGTTATGAAACGAGGTTTGAAAAAGCGTTGCTTTTTTAAGTCTCACCCCCCTCCCGTCTCCAAGGGAAGAGGGGGGGAAGCCAGAACGTTCCCGGTGATATTTCATACACCAGATTATTATATAAGAATTGAACATAATGTTGCCAAATTATTCAAAATACTAAAATTTGCATTTTTAAAATCCAATTCAAAATTGAAAAATATCAAACTTCTCTTCCTGTTTCTTTTCCTATCCGGATTCACATTTGCGCAAACAGGTTATCGTCTTTTGGTAGGTACATACACCAACACGCCGGCAAAAAGTGAAGGAATTTATTCTTATGATTTCAATGATTCCACAGGGAATTGTAGATTATTATCAATCACTAAGAATGTAATTAATCCGAGTTATCTCGGTCTGTCCCCGGATGGGAAATTTGTTTATGCGGTGAACGAATCCGGAGATGCCAGCACGGTGAGCACTTTTAAATATGATGATCATTCAGGCGAACTACAATTTTTAAATAAGGTAGCGAGTGCAGGAGCGGATCCATGTTATATTACCGTTGATAATAAAAATGTAATTGTGGCGAACTATAGTAGTGGTAGCCTTGCTGTTTTCAAACGGAAAGAAGATGGATTTCTTTCACCTGCATATCAAATAATTAAATACCATGCAAAAAGCATAGATCCAAAAGGACGGCAGGAAAGTTCGCATGCGCACATGGCGACTTTTTCCCCCGATCACCGATTTTTATTGGTTGTTGATTTGGGTGGTGATCTGATCTACATTTACAAATACAGACCTGGCAAAGAAAAGCCGCTGAAATTAAAAAGAGTGGTGAAAACAAATGCTGGCAGTGGTCCCAGGCACATTACATTCTCTCCTGGTAGTAAATATGCTTATCTCGTTCATGAATTTGAAGGATTACTTTCAGCATTTTCTTATCATTCAGGGAAGCTGAACAAGATCCAGGAGGTAGAAACTAAACCAGTAAATTTTGCAGGCAAAGTAGATGGTGCAGAAATTTTAGTTTCTGCCGATGGACATTTTTTATATGAAAGTAACCGGGGAGATTTGAATACCATTTCTATTTTTAAAATTTCAAATAATGGAACTCTTCAATTAGTAGAAACGGTCAGTTCTTTGGGAAAAGGACCAAGAAGTTTTACGATTGATCCGACAGGAAAATTTTTATTAGTGGCTCATCAGTATAGCAATGATGTCGTTATATTTAATCGGGATGCAACAACAGGAAGATTAACAGATAGTGGCAAAAGGGTACAAGTTGGTGCACCGGTTTGTTTAATTTTTGCAGCAAAAGAAGGGTGATTCAACTTATTAAATAATAATAGGAATCAATTAATTGTAGTTGTCATTATAATATATTAAGTTGGCAGCAACATATTGTTGGTAAGTTTTCACCCGGCAATTCCCGAAAAAATCGGAATACTTCCCGGAAGAAGTTCGGTTCCAAAATGAAAAAATGTTCCTACACAGCTGTCATTAAACTACAACCCCGCAAGTCGCTCGCATCTCTTCTTCCCAAAATCTCAAACTGCGCGTTTTTATATAATTTTCCCACATCATCAGTCGCTATGAATGAGCAGGAGTAAAGATTTGCGAGATCGATAATGTTGATAAGTCCACCAACTGGTTTCGTACAGGAATTGGCATCAGAAATGGCAAATGGATCATTGTATTCTCTTATTAAAACCTGCATCCAGGGTGGTGATTGAAAAATTCCTTTCCCCTGGGAATATGCCTGGGATAGTAATTCGGTCATTCCGTATTCAGAATGAATCGATTTTACGCCAAGTTTTTCTTCTAAGATCCGGTGCACTTCTTCACGTGTTATTTCTTCCCTTTTCCCTTTCATACCACCGGTTTCCATGATGGTAGTGTATTTCAATTTGAGGGAATACTTTTCCGCAAAGTCAAGCAGAGAATAAGTCACTCCAATTAAAAGACTTGGCTGCTCAGCTATTTCGTTGGCAACAAGCGTCTGGTAAAGGGTTTCATGATTGTGTAAATAAAAGCCGCTCCTGGGATTTTCACTTTCATCGATTAGGTCTGCAACCATTTTTACCAAAGAAGAATTACTTCTTTCTAAATAGCCAGGTAAAAGCCCCAGGATACACCATTTTTTAACGCTACCGTAAAATATATTGAACCCCCTGCTGAAACTTTCCTGGTATAATCTCACACTTTTTACAAAGTGTCTGCTGGTAGTTTCGCCCGTTGTGCCACTACTTTCAAATACCAGTTCCTGGTTAAATTCCCCGGAAATTATTTCGTGTGTTTTAAAAAATGAAATGGGTAAAAAAGGGATGTCAACTAATTTTAAAACTTTTTTAGGATCAATTTTTAATGATCGCACATATTGATGGTACACTTTATTTTCCTTGTATTGAATCTGAAAAATATCAAGTGCTAATTTATCAAAATCATAATAGGGCGTTGTGAAAATGTTATTTTCCCAATCTGCCGTTTCTGTCTTCTTATTCAGGTTTAAAAGCATTAAATTTGATTATTCAAACGACAAAGATGCGATACACAATTATATTTTCACTAATCTTATTTATATTAATATCCGGCTGTAGTAAAGATAAGTTTGGTGCAAAGCCTTCTCTTAAATTTACAGGTGTCAATACAAGTGAACTGCACCCGGGTGATATTCTTCAGTTCAAAATGTCCTTTACTGATGCTGAAGGGGACATCAGCAACAAGATGATCGTTCAGGAGGTGCTCACCAATTGTGCTGATGGCTTTACCCAGGAATATGTAGTACCGCAGGTTCCTGTTCAGCCTAACCAAAAAGGAGACATTATTGTAACTTTTGGCTATCAGAATGATGCAGCCCCAAGTCCGATTACAAAACAAACTGGTTGCAATACGGATGTTGATTCTGCCTTTTTCAAATTTGTTTTAAAGGATTTAAAAGGTAATCTCAGTGATACGGTTACTTCTCCTCTTGTTCTTATTTTCAAAAATTAGTTATCATTAAAAAATTCTCTGAATTTTTATTGTTTGGCAGTTTTTTTATTGCAGCATGTGCAGTCGCTTTTTCTATAGAGACTAATGTTATGCTGGGACTTCCATTTAATTCATTTAGTTTTTATTGTTTCATTTTCGGCGCTACCGTTGTCCAGTATAATTTACACTACCTGGTAAAAACCAATGCTGTAGAAGGTTCTGAAAGATTGGTATGGTCACTTAAAAATAAAAAAATTCATTATTTACTATTATTTTTTGGCTGTGCGTTGATTATTTATAGCCTTTTTAGTTTTCAACTTCAGCATTTTTTTATTCTCCTTTGCCTTGGCGCTATTTCTTTTTTGTACTCATTTCCTTTTCTGCCATTTACAAAAAAGAAGCGGATAAAAGATTATGGATTTCTCAAAATTGTTACTTTGTCATTATTATGGACACTTGTAACAGTGTGGTTGCCTGTGAGTCAATTTGCTTATGATCCGGCGCTATATTGGTTCATATTTGTAAAGCGATTCGTATTCATGTTTATCCTTTGTCTTTTATTTGACATAAGAGATATCGAAATTGATCACTCGGAATCCATCAATACCTTGGCAGTAATATTAGAGAAAAAAAAATCTTATGTTCTTGCTTATGCACTGCTGATATTATTTGTATTGTTGTCAATTGCTCAATATATTTATATCCCCCAGGGCGGTTTCCTCCTGGCAATGATGGCTTCCTCTTTGGCCACCTATATCATTATAGGAATCACAAAAAAATCAAATTCTGACTTCATTTATCTTGCAGGTATCGATGGAATGATGTTGCTACAGGCAATACTCATTTATCTTTTCAGTTTTAAAATGTAAATTTGCCAATCATTTAAAAACAGCATTTATCATTATGGCAAAAGGTAAAAAAACCTCTTTCAGTATGAATGAGGATTCTATGATTTTTTTAAAAAGTTATATGAATACAGCATCACCGGTTGGCTTTGAAGCCGGTGGGCAAAGAGTTTGGCTCAATTATATCAAAGACTATGTGGATAGTACATTCACGGATCCTTACGGAACGGCCGTAGGTGTTATTAACCCTGATAAACCTTTTAAAGTTGTCATAGAAGCGCATGCGGATGAAATCAGTTGGTTTGTAAATTATATCAATCCGGAAGGTCTTATTTATCTGAAAAGAAATGGCGGTGTAGATCACCAGATCGCTCCTTCTCAACGTGTATTTATCCACGGTAAAAAGGGGCCTGTAAAAGCTGTTTTTGGCTGGCCGGCCATTCATACCCGTCATACCAAAGAAAAAGAAGAGCATCCAAAAGTTGAAAACCTTTTTCTTGATTGTGGTGCCCGGAATAAAAAAGAAGTTGCTGACCTTGGCATACATGTAGGTTCTGTAGTTACCTATGCAGATGGATTTGATGAGCTGGCTTACGGAAATTATATTGGGCGGGCATTTGA
>JBDTEF010000171.1:0-13293 GCA_039922615.1 Ginsengibacter sp. | reverse complement strand
CTGCTTTTAAAATTGAAATTAAAAACGCCTTTTTCAATACCAGTTAATAATAAATTAGAAACTATTTCAAAATTGCTGTTAGGTATATGGATTTTAATTGCGATCCTTTTAAGAACATATTCCAATAATATTGTTGGTCCTACAGGAATCGCCTTGCCAGATAATTACTCCGGTGATGAATATATATTTGTTGCAGGAATTGTATATATCATTTCTAAGATTTTCCAACGTGGTATTGAATTGCAGGAAGAAAACCAATTAACCGTATAACCTATGCCTATTATAGTAAATCTTGACGTGATGATGGCAAAGAGAAAGGTGTCACTAAATGAGTTATCTGAAAAAGTAGAACTTACCTTATCTAATCTTTCTATTCTCAAAACCGGTAAAGCAAAAGCCGTACGATTCTCTACGCTGGAAGCGATCTGCAAAGCCCTGGATTGTCAGCCGGGTGATATCCTGGAATATTTAAATGAAGATAAAAGCTGATAAATAATTCTACTATAGGCCGGATATTTATCATTCTATTCCATTATTTATTGGCGGATATTTTCTTATCAATGGATTTGATAATTTCCAGCTGTTGTGCCTGGGTGTCAAATAATACTTTAATTTGCTCCTCCAGTAAAAGATCAATTTTTTGGTGAAGACTTCTTATTTCAAGTTCCGCTTTTAGATTGATGAGATAATCATTCTCACTTCTTTTCCGGTCTTTTTCCTCCACTCTATTTTGACTCATCATTATAATTGGCGCCTGCAAAGCTGCAATGCACGATAAAATAAGATTCATTAAAATATAAGGGTAAGGATCAAAAGCGTCTTTGCCCGGCACTGAAGAATTGTATAAGATCCAGGCAGTTAAAATAATAAAAAAACCAATAATAAAAGACCAGCTTCCACCAAAATGTGCCACCTTATCTGAAATTTTTTGACCTTTCGAAAGTATATCCAATGGGGGATTCACCAAATTCTCAATAATTAATTTTTCATCTTCAATCGCAGTTGCTACAATGGTCCTGAGTTTGCCCATCTGAGCAGATTGGGATTTCTGTATGTTTCTGATTTCTTTGTCCATTATTTCATTTTATGATGATTGTAGAGTGTATACCAGGTTTCTTTTGCCATAGTAACCAATGATACAAAATTGGAGATTTTATTTATCAAAATAATTTAATATTATTTGATTAAGTCAATTAATTTCAGGAAAGTTAGTTTGATAATATAATTCTAAAAGAAGCATTAAATAAATTGCCACAATAAGGCTGATCAGAATTTAATTTCCTGTACTGCATGAATGATTTTATAAAAAGAAGAAAAGATCTGCGTTTAGTATAAAAGCCAAGGCTTATGATCTCAAGTCTATATCCCCAATGCCACTTTTAAAAGCGCATAACCCGCCCTGCTTACAGGCAAGCCTTTTCCATTTGACAAAATAACGAGGTGCCCATCTTTTTCATATGGTTCTATACGGGAAATAAACTGTGTGTTCACCAAATAACTTCGATGTGTTCGTACAAAATGATGGTTCGCCAAACTGTTTTCGAAAAAATTCATTGTATTTTTCTTCAAAAATGCACCATCTTCCGTACATATTTTTACATAGTCATCGGCAGCCATTAAATAGTGAATTTTATCGACAGGAATGATTTTTATTTTGCTACCATCTCTTACTACAATGCGATTTTGCGCTGCCGGATTAGCAGCTGCAGTTTCCAGCAAATCCTTGATAGGAGCTGGTTGTGCGTGATTGACTTTTCCCAGTGCCTTTTTAAATCTCTCTAAACTAAAAGGCTTCAACAAATAATCTATCGCATTAATTTCAAAAGCTTTTATGGCAAACTCGTCGAAAGCGGTAGTAAAAATTACCGGTGGATGTCCTTCCAGGATTTCCAGCATTTCAAACCCGGTAATTTTAGGCATCTGGATATCTAAAAAAATTAAATCAGGATTGTAGAGTTGAATTGCTTTGATTGCTTCCAGCCCATTAGCACACTCAGCCAATACCTCTAATTCGCATTCTTCACAATATTCTGCTACAATGCTGCGGGCCAAAGGTTCATCATCAATTATTATTACTTTCATGTTCATGACCAATTGGGATATAAATAGTGGATATAAAAATATTATTGAGTCTTTCTGTTTTTAATAGGTTGGTTCTGCCATAAAGAAGGTATAATTGTTTTTTTATTGAACTAAGGCCAAATCCTGTTCCTTTTAATGATTCAAAGGTTGTTTCATCATATGGATTTTTTATTTGTATCCGTAGTAATTGATCATTTATTTTAAAATCCACATCTATCAGCACGTCATCAAGCGTATCATATAAGCCAAATTTGATGGCATTTTCTACGATAGGTTGTAAGATAAATGCGGGAATTTTTATTGTAAATAATTCCGGCGGGCAATCAATATTTGTTTGAAGCCGGTAGCCAAATCTTACTTTTTCTATTTCTAAATATAAATTTAATTGCTCAAGTTCGTCTTTAATGGAAGTAAATTGATGGTCATCTTTTCGCATCGTTCCTCGCAGGAAATCACTAAGCTGGTGAAGCATTTGCCGGGCTTTATCCGGGTTTGATTTTACAAGTGCGCCAATCGAATTTAGGCTGTTAAATAGAAAGTGAGGTTGGAGTTGTTGTCTTAATTTAACCAGCTCCGCATCTTTAGCCAGTTTTTCCATTTCTGTTCTGCGGATAGCCGTTTCTTTTTCTGCCTGTTGACTGTACCATAACAAAGTAAATGTACTAATGGTACCTATTAATAGTAATCCTGTAACATATCGAATTGTCCACGTTTCCCTAAATAATAAAAGGTCTGTTTCGGTTGGCGGTAAAAACTTTAAAACCATTTGGAGAAGTACAAGCCATAAGAAACTTCCCATTGCGCTAATGGCAAGGATATACCACCATCGGTCATTCTCAGGAAGGTAATATTTCATATTATTGGTGACAATAAATGTAATGCCTGTGAGGATGATAGTACTTGTAACACTTTCTATCAAAGCTATACCAGGCATCACTCTTATCTCAGTCAGTACCAAATATTGCATTACTCCCCAGATGATCCACCAGGTAAAGAAAAAAATACTGAAACGTTTTTTAGATAAGACCGTATTTGCCAAACCAATTGTTTTAATAAATGATTGAAGCTGTAAGTTAAGAATATGAAAGTCAAAGAGTTTTAAGTCAGGAAGTTGTAAGTCAGGCAGACATCAATCATTTAGTTCTAAGCTGCTCACGTTTATTATCAAATTCTCATAGCAAATTATTTCACAGCTCACAGCTTACTGCCCATAGCTCACATCTTCTTCATCAATAATTTGAAATCTCAATTCCACCAAATAAGCAGGTCCCTTTTAAGTGGATTGATTTTCTGTGATCTACTTCTACATTAATAAAATTCCTTTTGTCATCTACACCGCCAAAGATCGCACTGACATCATTTTTTATGTCCCAATTGGCGGGAACTAAAAGTTTTGTTCCTCCAAATATATTATTACATTCAATGGTAACCGGTCCTTGCAAATCCGCATGAAGGAAATTTAATTCAGCACCACCCATAAAGCAGGTAACTGTGCCGCCTGAAAAGTTTTTTGATAAAATATTTTTCTTAATGCCACCGAGGATGGCATTAACTTTCAGATGCTCCTCCGGAGGAAGACCAGCTTCCATTGAAATAAAACTACTTCTGGGCGTTTTCGGCGCATTTGAAGTAAAGCTCTCATCTCGTGCAAATCCTGTAGAACCATCATCCTGGTTGTTTTTCATCATCATTCTATGTCTACTGCGGCTTCCTTTGGGATTAAAAAAGAAATTAGCGCCAATGATCATTAAGATAATGGGAAAAAGGTATATTTTAAAATTTAAAATATTATTTTCTTTGAGAAGAAATAGGGTTCCAATCAATATTAATATGTAAGGAGCTGATGATTGAAATCGATTTTGGATGCCAATGATTAATCCAATACCTATTAAAATAATCGGCCACGAAAATAGCCAGTAGGGAAGAGGTGCTCCCATTTTATAGGCTAACATAAGAATACCTGCTAAAAAAATGAAAATGCCAATCCAGATGCGTGAACCGCTGTTGTTATAATTTTTTTCCATGATTATTAATTTTGAAGCAAACATAATATCACCATTGATGCTTTGCAATGGGTATTAGGTAATTAAACAGGGGAAGTCGGTGAATGAGCGGAATGAGTCGGTTGATGAAATTTTTAAAATTGAATTTTATTTAGGAAGCACGTTGTTTTTCATCTTTACTCCGGATGCCAGAAAACAGCTGCCATTATTTTTGTTGAGCGCAAGGTTGAGCCGTGCTTCACCAAAAAACTGTTTTAGAAATATGCACATGAATTAATCATCTAAATGCATTCGGTTAAAATCTGAAAAGAATTATTTTTAAAAGTAAAATATGGAGGGATATCTTAATCTGAGGTTGCTGAATAATCTGCAAAATTGTTATCACTCAACACTTAGATCGGCAAGCAAAGTAAAATGATGCTGCAGAAAACTTTCCTGATACTAAACACTCAGGGAACTATCACCGTCTTCGTTTCCTTTACATAAGCATTAAAATAGCCGATAGCGCCACCTGATATATTACTTACAGGATTTCCGGGAGCCACATTATCACCGCTTCCTCTACTGGCCTGGCTTAGACTGAAAAAGAATTTGTAAACTGATGGATCAATTCCCTGCATTTCTACCATAACAGTATCCCCGGTATTAAGGCGCTGATTATCTGAATTATCAAAAAAAGCCAGGAAGGTATTGATGGATCTTCCATCAGAATAAAGATCATTCAGCAGAAAAAGATTGGGATTTTCAATTTTATTTTTATACTGTACAAATTTATAAGCATTACCCACACCTTCAGGATCTTTGAATACCACATTCGCAAATTTTCGATTACTTCCGAAGCTGCTAAAATCGATAATGTATAAACTATCAAAAGATGCTCTTACCGGCACTTTTGATGTAGAGGTAAATTCCTGGCCATCTACATTTACTAATAGAGTATACACGTGAGAAGAATTGGCAATTATGTCGGATACATAAACGCCGGGTGATGTTTGAATGAGTTTTACAGGATCTTTTTGGTCCTCGCTTATGGAAACGATGGCATTTGTCACACCTATAAAAACACTGGGATCACTAAAGTTGATTGTTTGGGTCACCTTTACTTTGCAATCTCCCTCGAAGTTGCTGATATTCCCCTCAATTACATATTTAGAATTTGCTTTGTTCAGATTGATATCAATCACTTTTTCACAGGAAGCAAATGTGGATAGTACGATGATTGCTATGAATATCCTTACTAAATTATCATAAAATTTTAATAGGCTCATCATCTTCAAAATTTAAAATTGTATGAAATGGAGGGAATAAATTTGAATAACGCAGTTTGAACCGCTTCCGTTTTCGAAGGGTCATCCTTGTTATCCCGAAAATTGATCGTATAGGCATTCTCGCGTCCATAGGCATTGTACAGGCTGAAAGCCAGTTCCGATGTATATCTTCCCCTTGCTTTAAATGCTTTTGTAGCACCAAGATCAAGGCGATGATAATCAGGAAAACGGTAACCGTTTCTTTTGGTATAATAATAATAAACCTGGCCGTTAATAATGTATTTGCCTTCAGGAAAAGAAACTGCTTCGCCTGTATGAAATATCCAGTTGGCAGATATTGTCCAGTTTTTGGGAAGCTGATATGCTGTTACTATTGCTATCTCGTGTGTTCTGTCCTGGCGTGCATTGTACCATTGATTTTCATTAATGCCAATGATTTTCTTTTCTGTTTTACTTAAGGTATAACTGATCCAGCCATTCAATTTCCCTGCCTTCTTTTTTAATAAAAATTCTATTCCATATGCCCTTCCGTCTCCATACAATAACTGACTTTCTACGGCATCCGGATTATTGATATCTGCACCATCTCGGTAATCAATCTGGTTCTTCATTTTTTTATAGTAAGTCTCGGCTGTGAATTCATACCGGCTCGCAAAATTTTTATAAAACCCAATAGAAAATTCATCAGCAATTTCCGGTTTAATATTATTGGTGCTCGCCACCCATCTATCAGTTGGCCTTGAGGTAGTAGAGTTGGATATCAGGTGCAGGTTTTGGGTATTCCTGGCATAAGACGCTTTGATGGAAGTAGAAGAATTCAATAAAAACCTGGTTGCCAGCCGCGGTTCTGCATTAAAATACGTCTTGTAAATTTCGCCCTGTTTTTTACGAATTGTATCGGTTATATTTCCGGCGTTATCAATTATGTAAAAATCTCCCGGACCTAAAATGCTGAAGGCACTCATGCGAAATCCATAGGTGAAACTAAAGCGGGTAGAAGCTTTCCACGTATCAGAAATAAATACTGCATTCTCCCAGGCATAACGTTGTTGGAATAGAATATCATTAAAATTGGATGATGCTGAGGAAGTAACATCTCCGGGATGTATAGTGTGATAAATGGTATTGAAACCAATATTCAAACTATGGTTATTACCGGCATTCCATTGTAATTCCTGCTTCAGGTTCCAGTCCCTGATTTGAGAAAAAATATTCAGATTATTTGCGCCAAGGTTTATGTCAATGTTGTAATCATAATTGCTGTAGATGAGGGAAGTGTTTGAAAAGATGCGGTTGTTGTAAATATGATTCCACCTTAGCGTTGCTGTAGAATTACCCCAGCTCAGGCCAAAATCCTTACCCGCATTCAGGTGGTCGCTGCCAAAATAGCCTGAAAGAAATAATTGGTCTTTTTGACCCAGTTGAAAATTCATTTTTGCATTCAGATCGTAGAATCCCAATTTATTCCGGTTCACCGTGGAATCTTTGGATAATTTCAAAAACAGATCTACATAGGTAGACCGCCCTGAAACCAGGAAGCTCGATTTATTTTTTTGAATAGGGCCTTCAATATTTAATTTGCTGGAAATCAATCCCAGTCCGCCACTCACGCTCAGACGCTGGTTATTACCATCGTTCATTCGAATGTCTATTACACTTGACAATCTGCCGCCATACCTGGCCGGCATTCCTCCTTTATAAACAGTTATATCTTTGACAGCATCCGAATTAAAAGTGGAAAAGAAACCCAACAAATGGGAAGCATTGTAAACTACTGCCTCATCCAATAAAATCAGGTTTTGATCAGCAGCACCACCACGTACATAAATACCGCTACTTCCCTCACTTGCCGATTTTACCCCTGGCAATAGCTGAATGGCTTTTAATGGATCTTTTTCACCAAAAAGCTGCGGAATAAATTTCATATCTGTGGCTGATAATCTTTCAACGCCCATTTGCGTTCCGGTGATGGTACGACCAACCAAGGGAGCTGAAATGACTATTTCGTCCAACGTTTTTGATTCTATTGCCAGTGAGATATCTTTTTGAATATTTTTTGTGACTTCCAGTTGTAATATGAATGTCTTCATGCCGGAATAACTTATTGTCAAGGTTTGATTTCCTTTTGGAAGCCTTAAAGAATAAAATCCATATTCATTTGACAAAACGGTCTCATCAGTCTTTTTGGAGGTAATGGTCGCGCCAATAATACTTTCACCGGTTGATTCACTTCTGATAGTGCCACTTACTGTGAAACTTTCCTGGGCAAATAAAGTCTGAACAAATAGAAAGAAAGAAATAAGTAGAAATATAGGGCGCATGCTTAATTATTAAACTTTTGCGAAGCTATTTATAAACGAGATAATAATGGATTCAGTTCGTATTAATTTATAAATACTTTGTGGGGTTAAGATGTATTACAGGCAATTCATTGATTCAAAATATTTGGCTTCCCGTTCAGCTTTTGTTTACCGAAGGTAAATCCATTTATTATGAACTAATAAGCGACATTTTACTGAAATCAATAAAATTTTTTGGGTGTTAATAAAATTAACATAACTTCCTTTTTTATTTCCCCAATCCCAATCACCCTATGAGCCAGATTGAAAGCCTGAAATGCAGCGATGATACTGTATTTAAAGAAGTATATGCTGCTTATCATCACAGAGTTTACAATTATATTTTATTCAAAACCCAATCAGACTATCTTTCCGAAGAAGTTGTTCAAATTGCTTTTATAAAATTGTGGAATTTCAGAAGTTCGCTTTCGGAAGAAGTGACATTACCGACACAGATATTTCGGATTGCCAACACAACGCTTATTGATTATTTACGTAGTGCACAGCAGAAAAATAAAAATGTGGACTTGAAAGAAGAAGCCTTGATTCCGGTAGGAAACAATGCATTGCCTAACCTGTTTTTACATGAGACTAAACTAAAATTAAACCAGTTAATTACGCATCTTCCACCAATACGTAGAAAAGTATTTGAAATGAGCCGTTTTCAGGATATGTCTCATAAAGAGATATCAGAGGTTTTAAATATTGCTCCTAAAACAGTTGAAAATCATATTTATTTAGCATTAAAATACATCAGGCCTTTTTTTAGTTTGTTATTAATTGCAATTATAACCTACTAACTGAAATATAATTTTTTATGCAATAATGATATCAGGTAACATTATAGAAAGGTTTCTTGCCGGAAAATGCAGCTCTAATGAAGAGAAAGCTGTACTCCGCCATTTCGAAGAAAATTCTCCGGAGGATAATGAATTGTATAAATCCGGGGATATCTTACTAACTGAAAAATTCAATCTGCCAATAAATAGAGCACTATCTGCGAAAATGCTTGAGCAGATTTTCAAAGCAATCTCCGCAAAAAAGAAATTACGCAGAAGGTGGATCACAACATTGAGTGCTGCTGCAGCATTAATCATTGTTGCTGTTGGTATACAGTTTTATTTTTCATCGCAAAATTTCCTACCGCTTCCGAAAAAAATAGCTCAGAGCCGGGTATCTACAACAAATACATCATCATTGAAAGAGAATGTCCATTTAACGGATGGTACAGATATTATATTAAATCCCGGAAGTGCTATTTCTTATTTACCGGAATTTGAACCGGGTAAACGAGATATTTATCTTGAAGGTGAAGCGCTTTTCAAAGTTGCAAAAGATGCCGGGCGACCATTTACTGTATATACGCATAAAGTTTCTACAACTGCATTAGGTACTGAATTCCGTGTGAGATCTTCACCTGATAATATTTTTATCACACTATATAAAGGAAAAATAGTTGTGAAAGAAACAAATAATATTTCAGAAAATTATTTTCTAAATCCCGGCAACTCAATCAACTATAATATTTTATCAAAGCATTTCTCGCTGACAGGAGAATCAAAAGAGCTTACAGTTCTATCAAAAGCTTCAAAAAGTAAAGTCAAATCAAATCAACCGGCGACTGTAGATCTTTCCTTGAATAATACAAGCTTAAAGAATGCACTTGATCAATTGGCAGAGAAATTTAATGTGGAGATCGAATACTCTCCTGCAGACATTGAAAATATAAATATTATAGCAAATGTTTCCCCGTCGCAATCTATTGGTAAGATACTTGAAAACATTACACAATTAAATGGCCTTTTACTAATAAAAATATCTTCGAAAAAATTCGTAATAAGGAAGACTCCCGATTAAATTTGCCTCACTGTTAAACAAAATAAAAAAAAGATTCGGTTTCTTTAGGGGATACCGCTATATTTATCGTATTTACCAACAAAGGGCATCACTTTTTAAATAATAAAATAAAAGAATGGAACAAAAACCAAGCTTGCTGCTTAAATACCTGTTATTGATTGTAATCTGTACGTTTACTTCTTACACTGTATTAGCACAACAACCAACTGTGGTTACGGGTGTCGTCAATACCAAAGATGCGGCTCCAATACCCAATGTAAGCGTTACAGCGCTCAATGTGACTACTAAAAAGTCATATTCAACTATGTCTGATTCGAAAGGTAAATTCAGATTTGACAAAATTGACCCTGTAGGAACGTATACTTTCACTTTTACAAGTGTCGGTTATAAAGCACATACAATTTCAGGGTATAAAATAAAAGCCGGCGAGAATACCAATCTACTCGCTACTTTAACTGAAGATGTCTCTTACCTTAATGAGGTGGTAGTTACGGGATTTCAAACAATTACAAAAAGTAAATTTTCCGGAGCGGCCGTGACACTGAAGGCGAAAGATGTGATAGTAGAAGGCCAGGTGGATGTCAGCCGCATGCTGCAAGGTAAAGCTGCTGGTGTATCTGTTCAGAATGTATCAGGCACATTTGGTTCTGCGCCGAAGATCAGGGTGCGTGGTGCTACTTCCCTTTCAGGTGATAATAAACCTCTTTGGGTAGTTGACGGTATTGTGCTGGAAGATATTGTACCTATTTCAAATGACCAGTTATCAAGTGGTGATCCAACTACTTTGTTGGGTTCTTCAGTTGCCGGCTTGAATGCAAATGATATTGAAAGTTTCGACATTTTAAAAGATGCCGCAGCAACCGCATTATATGGTGGTCGTGCGATGAACGGTGTAATTGTCATTACTACGAAAAAAGGAAAAGTAGGTGCACCACGTGTTACCTATACAACAAACCTGACAACCTCTCTAAAGCCTAGTTACAATAATTACAATATCATGAACTCTGCTGACCAAATGACGGCTTACGCTGAACTGGAAAGTAAAGGATTTTTGAATTTGGCTGATATCGCCAACCGTAACGATTGGGGTGTTTATGGTAAAATGTATAATTTAATCAATACATACGATCCGGTAACCAAAACCTTCGGATTGGCGAATACACCTGAGGCGAAAAATGCGTTTCTACAGAAATATGCTCTCGCAAATACTGATTGGTTTGACCTTCTATTTAAAAACCAGTTAATTCAGGAGCACAATATTGCTGTATCCTCAGGTACAGAAAAATCACAGAATTATTTATCTGTCAGTTATTATGGTGATAACGGCTGGACAATCGCTGATAAAGTAGACCGCCTTACTTTCAACTTCAACAATAGTTTTAATTTCAACAAAAAACTCAGCACAGGTATATCTGTAAGAGGATCTTACCGGGGTCAAAAAGCACCCGGAGCTAATTCAAGAAAAAGTAATACAGTAAATGGACAATTTGATCGTGATTTTGATATCAATCCTTTTAGCTATTCATTAAACACAAGCCGGGCACTTACTGCTTATGATGACAAAGGTAATCTTGAATTCTTCCAGAGAAATTATGCACCTTTCAATATTATGTATGAATTGGAAAATAATTACCTGAAGTTAAATTTACTTGATATTCAATTACAGGGTGAAGTAAAATATAAGTTTAATAAAAATTTCGATTACGGATTTTTAGGAGCGGTGAGAATGGTTTCCACAAATACAGAATCCATTGTAGATGAAACGGCCAATGCCGCGATGGCATACCGTGCTATGAAGAATACAACAGTTGCCAATTCAAATATATATTTATATGGTGACCCGGACAATCCAAATGGTCAGCCAATTTCTGTGTTACCTCAAGGCGGATTTTATAATAAGGCGGAAACAATGTTAAAAACCTTTAATTTCCGTAATATATTTAGCTATCACCAAAGTCTTGGCAGGAGCGATGTAGCTGCACTATTAGGACAGGAAGTTCGTTCATACGACAGGCAAAACTTTACATCAGTTGGGCCCGGTTACCAATATGGTAAAGGTGGTATACCGTTTATAGATTACAGGTATTATAAAAAGAATATAGAACAGAATAACTTTCCTTATTCTATGCAGCCAACTTTTGACAGGGCAGCTTCTTTTTTTGCAAATGCTTCCTACACGTATAATAAAAAATACAATATAGATGGAAGTTTCAGGTATGATGGCGGAAACCGTTTGGGTCAATCTACCACTGCAAGGTGGTTGCCAACTGCAACAGTTGCAGCTTCATGGAATGTAGACCAGGAAAATTTTCTTAAAAGTGTTGATGTGATCAATTACCTGAAGATCCGTGCTTCTTATGGACTTACAGGAAGTCTTGGAAATGCAACCAACTCTGCGGCCGTTTATAGAAGTGGTACTTCTATTCGTCCTTACCTGGATGAAAAAGAAACTGAAATTTATGTAGCTGACCTGGAGAACGCTGAATTGACATGGGAAAAAAAGAATACGTTTAACGTAGGTGCTGATATGGGAATTTTTCAAAATAAGCTCAGGTTGACTTTTGATTACTATTATAATACGAGCTATGATTTGATCGATCCCGTAAAGACGTCAGGTATAGGTGGTCAATATACCAAACAGGCTAATAATGCGGATCTTACAGGTCGTGGTATTGAAATGTCCGTTAATGCTACTCCTTATGTAAATAAAGATTGGGAATGGAATATCGGAGCCAACTTTGGTACAAACCATACCAGGATCACTAAAACTGCTGCGTTACCTGATATTTATACTTTGATACAAGCTTCCGGTGGTAATTACCTTGGCTATCCTGTATATAGCTTATTCGCTATAGACTTCCAAAAGTTGATGGCATTTGCAGGTACACCTGTTTTCAAAGATGAGACTGGCCAGGTGAGTAATAATGTTTATTTCCAGGCATCAAAATTTACCAACAACAAAGGGGAAGAAGTTCCTATTGATAGCATTTTAAAATACCAGGGACCGGTAACACCTACACTTACCGGCGGATTTACTAACACAATTAAATTTAGAAATCTCTCATTAAACTTCTTCATTAGTTTCCAAACCGGTAATAAGATTCTTCTGACACCAACTTTAAAAAATGCTTATACTGATCTGGATGCATTTCCTAAAGAATTTAATAATAGGTTTGCCCAGCCTGGTGATGCGATGAACACTACCTTCCCGGTAATTATGGATAAATTGGTTGCATCCAGAGATGGTGGGTCCAATTTGTATAACTCTTATAACTATTCCACAGAACGTGTAGTAAATGGTGACTTTGTAAGGCTTCAAACGGTATCACTTCGTTATGCATTTTCTAATAAAATCGTTGATAGATTGAAACTTAGTTCCTTGAGTGTAATGGGTGCAGCTAATAATCTTTGGTTGATCGCTTCTGACAAAAGATTATTTGGACAGGATCCTGAATTTTTTAATTCGGGCGGTGTGGCTCAACCGGTATCTAAACAATTCACCTTTACATTACAGGTTGGATTTTAATTAAGAAATAAAAACATTAAATAAAAAATTGAAGATGAACATAAAAAAATTATCAATATTCTTGCTATCATTTCTGATTATATTTTCAGGTTGTAACAAGTTTTTGGATAAATTGCCTGATACACGTACAGAATTGAATTCTGTGGCTAAAGTAAGAGCCTTATTGGCTACTGCATATCCCCAGGCAGCTTATGAGAAGATAGCAGAGTTAATGTCTG
>JBDTEF010000170.1:0-20072 GCA_039922615.1 Ginsengibacter sp. | reverse complement strand
CACATGAAAAAAAGCCTTAGCCTTGGTTTACCCATGAAAGAAGCAGAAGGCTCAAATAAATTGCAATTAGGAATGCTTGCCATGCAAAAGGGAAATATAAGAGAAGCAGAAAATTATATCCGACAGGCAATAAGGGCAGGATTGCCTGATAAGGAAAATGCAGCAGCCGCTTATCTTCAACTTTCCTCAATTATGATCAATAAGCGGGAATTTCGCGCAGCTAAAGAATATTTCAGAAAGGTAAAAGGCTTGAAGCCGACCACACCGGAACTTGTTTCCCAGATAAAACAAATGGAGAAATATATTACCAGGATGCCGGGATAACTTTATCTCGTTTTATTTAATGCTATTAGTGGAAGTGATCCTTTTTTATCAATGAACAATATCGAATGGTAAGATGTTCGTGAATAGTTTCTTTCAATACGTTGACTTTTATTTTCTGCATTTCCTTATAGTTAGAAAGAATTTTTTCTCTTTATTTTAAATGGCCAAAATCTTATTTTCCCGTCAAAGCCATTAAGTTTGCTTTTAATTCAAGATGAAATCACGCAACATTGTTTCAATTCTGGCAATAATATTTTTTATTTACTTTTTCAGTGTAATAGGAAGTAGCTGCGCCCAGATCGGAATGCCTATTGGCGGCCCACGTGATTCTCTACCTCCGGTTTTGTTGGCTTCCAATCCGCCGAATGGTTCCCTCCATTTTAACGAAAAAGTAATCTACCTGACTTTTAATGAATATGTTGAGCTGAAAAACCTGCAGGAGAATCTGATCGTATCACCCACACCTATTATCAATCCTGTTATCAATTCAAAATTGCGGCAGGTTAAAATTACACTAAGAGATACTTTACAACCCAATACAACTTACAGCCTTCAGTTAGGTAATTCTATCCAGGATATTAATGAAAACAATCCCTACAAGGATTTCAATTATGTATTTTCCACCGGAGATTATATTGATTCGTTGAAATTTAGAGGGACTGTGCACCTGGCAGAAACAGGCAAATCAGATTCAACGTTAATAGCCTTACTTTATAGTGATCTTTCGGATTCAGCCGTATACAAGAAAAAACCAAAATACATTAGCAGGTTAGATTCCTCAGGAAATTTTTCCTTTAGAAACCTTGCATATGGCACTTATCACCTATTTGCAATCAAAGATGAATCAGGCCAAAGGATGTATACAGACCCAACGCAGCTTTTTGCTTTTTCAGATAGTGCGGTTATTATTAATCAAGACACAAAATCCAGGCAGATATTCGCCTACCAACAAGAAAAAGAGGTTCCAAAAGCTACCGGAAATAAAACAGATAAAAAAACGCCGCTGAAGTTTACAACTTCTATGAATGGAAATATCCAGGATCTTTTAAGCGGTCTCACACTGGATTTTAATAAACCACTTCGATCTTTTGATTCTTTAAAAATTAAATTAACTGACACCTTATTTAATGCACAACCTTTTACAATTTCCTTTACCGACACAACAAATTCCAAGATTAAAATTCAACCAACCTGGAAGGAAGAATCCTTTTACAAACTGATCCTGGATTCCAATTTCGTAAAAGATACTACAGGACAATCCCTTGTAAAAAATGATACACTTTCTTTTAAAACCAAAAAAGAAACTGACTATGGTAGTCTCAAACTTAACTTTAAAAACCTGGATAAATTCAAACACCCGGTTCTCCAATTTTTATCAAATAATTTGATTGTTAATGCTTATCCGCTTTCCTCTTCAACCTTTCAACTTAAATTAATAGCTCCAGGCGAATACACTCTGCGTATGTTGGAGGACACTAATCAAAATGGTAAATGGGACCCGGGAGATTATTTAAATAAAAAACAACCGGAATTAGTCAGGAGTATCGATAAAAAATTGACTATCCGGGCAAACTGGGATAATGAAACAGACCTGGAGTTATAATTTTAATAGAAGAAGAATTGTAAAATGACAATTTGTACCTAAATCTTTCTAATGATTATTTCTCCATGATTTTTTTTACGCAGAGCCATAGCCCCGAGCCATATTGTAACCCCGGATTTTAATCCGGGGAAAATCTATACATTATAATTGAGATCCGTAGGCTCGGAATATATTATTTAGGTTTTAAAGGTATTTTCTTCCTAAATTAATTTTATTTTTTTCAATATGCGTTAAATGAACATTGGATAAAATTTATATGTTCTGTTATATGTGCCGAACCAACGGATCTCATTTATATTTTAAATTTACCACTACGGGTTGAAACCCGTAGCTTCAAAATAAACCGATGCTTGTAAAATTACTCTCTCTTTCAATCTTTTGTTGCCTTCATCTGTTTTCATTTATATAAACTACCTGTTTTTCTTATTTTTGTATCTATGGTTTTTTCTTCCACATTACTTGAAAATGCAGTCAACGAATTTGCAAAATTACCCGGCATTGGCAAAAAAACAGCCTTAAGGCTCGTCTTGCACCTGCTTAAAAAAGAAAAAGCTGATGTCAGGAATTTCAGCGAAGCGATTCTCAAAATGCGGGAAGAAATTCATTTTTGTACAAGGTGTCGCAATATTTCTGACAAATTACTTTGTAATATTTGTAATGATCGTAGCAGGAAACAAAATCTCATTTGCGTAGTAGAAAATGTGAGGGATGTAATTGCGATAGAAAGTACCCAACAATATAGCGGGCTTTACCACGTGCTCGGCGGCATCATTTCGCCGTTGGATGGTGTCGGACCCGATCAGCTTGAAATAGATTCATTAATAAAAAGAGTCGCTGATGAAAACACGGAAGAACTAATTTTTGCACTTAGCCCAAATATACAAGGCGATACAACCATTTATTATATTGATAAAAAATTGAAAGGTAGCCCGGTTAGAATTACGACCATTGCGCGGGGAATATCCTTTGGTGGGGAACTTGAATATGCGGATGAAATGACCCTGGCCCGTAGCATTTCCAATAGAATGCCGGTAGAAAATTATGTAGGAAATGGAAAAATATAATATTTTTATTTATAATTTATTCATCGAACGAATTTTTTTTTATTAAAAGTAGATTGCATACATTGCCGATAGTTTTGAATCAATTATCTTTCCAGCCCGTAAAAATGAACTTTGAACGAACCTTCAATATATAAAAAACCCGTTATAGGTATTACTTGTGGTGATATAAACGGCATCGGCCTTGAACTCATTATCAAATCTCTTTCTGATAACCGGCTACTCGAATTCTGCATACCAGTTGTATTTGCAAATAATAAAGTCATTAATTTTTATAGAAAAACCATACCGGAGACTAATTTCAGTTACAGTAATATAAAAGAATTCAGCAAGTTAAACCCAAAGCAGGCGAACATTTACAATTGCTGGGAAGAAGATGTAGTAATCACACCGGGAGAATTGACAGACGAAGGTGGAAAATACGCGACATTAAGCCTGGAAACAGCTGCAAAAGCATTAAAAGAAGGCGATATTGATGCTTTAGTAACATCGCCGATACACAAAAAGAATGTGTTTAATGAAGCTTTTCCTTTCACTGGTCACACGCCGTTTTTGAAAACTTACTTTGAAGCCAATGATGTGTTGATGTTTATGGTGGCAGGAAATTTCAGGGTAGGTTTAGTTACAGAACATTTACCTGTAAAAGAAATTGCCTCGCACATAAGTCAGGAAGCGATTATTAGAAAGCTCAACCTGATGAATGCTTCTTTGAAAAAAGATTTTAATATTGACAAACCAAAAATCGCTGTACTGGCGCTTAATCCACATGCCGGTGACGAAGGTTTAATAGGGACTGAAGAAGATGAAATAATAAAACCTGCGATTAAAGAAGTGAAACAGAAAAATATGGTTGTCTTGGGACCTTATCCTGCAGACGCGTTTTTTGCCAGGGGTCTTCAAAACAGGTTTGATGGTGTGTTGGCAATGTATCATGACCAGGGATTAATTCCTTTTAAATCACTCGCAATGGAAGATGGTGTCAACTTTACAGCCGGGATGGATTTCATACGAACGAGCCCTGATCATGGAACGGCATTTGATATTTCAGGTAAGAACAAAGCAGATAATACTTCATTTATGGCAGCCATATTTAAATCAGTTGAAATTTATAACAACCGCCATGAATATAAGGAGAATCGCAAAAATCCTTTAAAAAGACGAAGCGATTCCCTAATGAGAAATAGCCGTGATGAATAAAATTAAATATATTCACGCCCTTGTGAATACAGAAACAAATTGATTAATACTTCTTTTTCAAAAAATAGGTAATGCAAAATATATTTTTTAGTTGTGGGCTCGCATTCCTGATCACCTTCTTTTCAATACCTGCTATAATTGAGGTTGCAGAAAGCAAGAACTTATATGATGAACCTGAAGGTAGAAAAGTACACAAAACGGTAATTCCTACATTAGGTGGATTGGGTATTTTTGCAGGATTTATTATTGCTACGCTCATGGGCGTAAACCCCTCTATGTCCGGGATACTGCAATATATTTTAGCTGCGGGCATGATTCTTTTTTTCATTGGCATCAAAGATGATATCCTGGTTATTTCAGCCTCCAAGAAATTTATCGGGCAATTGTTGGCTGCTATTATTATTATAAAATTTGCGGATATCAATATCACCAACATGTACGGATTCTTAGGCGTTTATGAATTATCTCCGACTGTAAGTGTTTTATTATCTGTATTTACGATCGTGGTCATCATAAATTCCTTTAATCTCATCGATGGTGTAGATGGTCTGGCTGGTTCATTAAGTTTGCTTACATCACTCATTTTTGGGTTTTATTTTTGGAAAACAGGACAGGATCTTTATGCAGTGATGGCATTTTCACTTACTGGCAGTCTTATCGCTTTTTTAATATTCAACTTCAATCCTGCGCGTATTTTCATGGGGGATACAGGTTCTTTGCTGATAGGATTATTGAATTCAATTTTTGTTATAAAGTTTATTTCTCTTGCTTCTGATCCACAATCTGCAATGCCATTGCAATCAGCACCAGCGATTGGTTTTGCCATTCTGATAGTTCCCCTTTTTGATACGCTAAGGGTATTCACGATGCGCATTTTAAAACGCAGGTCACCATTTTCACCTGACAAAAATCATATCCATCATTTTTTATTAGACCTGGGATTTGGCCATCGTGCTATTGTTTTCTTGTGTGTAGCCGCGAACATATTCTTTATAGCAATAGCTTATTTTTTACGATCATATGGCACAACTATAGCTGTTTCATGCCTGACATTGATTTCAATATCGATCGTTACACTCATCTATTATAGCAGACCTAAAAAGCGGGTAATTTCTTTGGGTCAAAAAAGCAAAAAATCAAATATCTCGGTTACCAGTTCCAAGGTATTAAGCTTCAATGGAGAACCCGTAAAAGAATCTACTTCCCTTTAATTATAATTATCTTACACCAATTTCATAAATTTGTGGACTACAGAAATGCCATTGCAGGTATTTAATTTACATAAAAATATAAATAATGACAGACGAGATTTCAATGATTTTAGAAGAGACAACGGATTCCATGAAAAAAGCTATGAGTCATTTTGAATCTGAATTAGCAAAAATAAGAGCAGGCAAAGCTAATCCTGCAATGCTCGATGGTATTACCGTAGATTATTATGGCAATCCGACACCCATTAACCAGGTTGGTAATTTAAGCGCCATTGATGCACGTACGCTTACCATACAACCTTGGGAAAAAAATATGTTACAACCAATTGAACGGGCAATTATTGCATCCAACATTGGGATTAATCCACAAAATGATGGAAATATTATCCGTTTATTTATACCACCAATGACGGAAGAAAGAAGGAAGGAATTGGTAAAACGCAGCAATGGAGAAGGCGAACAAGCCAAGATTGCGGTGAGAAATATTCGCAGGGATAGTATAGAACAAATTAAAAAATTAGAAAAGGATGGCCTTAGTGAAGATGAGGCCAAAGATGCGGAAAACGAGATCCAGGAAATTACCAACCACTATATAGCTGTGTCAGACAAGTATTTGGAAACTAAGGAGAAGGAGATTATGGTGGTTTAGTGAGGTGTGAGGTCATAGGTTGTAGGTAAATACAAATTCTGATTGCTGATTTAAATTGGCTATTTTGTATGGCTTGAATTTACATCTTGACTTGCGTCTTACGGCACCCACCTCACGGCCTACTTTTAACTTATGACTTCTTGAATTATAACTTCTTACCTTCCAAGTTACCGTCTTTCCGAAACTGGTAAAAAGAGATTCCTGTAAATAAAAATGTGAGTAAAGTTCTGAAAATCATCGCCCTCACTGTTTTCATTTCATAAACTCCACCATCCTGGATATGAATCATAAGTGCGCCGAAGGCTATAACCAGGATAATAGATGCTACAATCAAAATAGGGGAAGAGGCTTTATTCTTCCTAAAAAAACAATAGGAAGCAAATAAATAAAGCAATGAGCAAATGAAATTTGCATATACAACGGTAAGTACATAATTGCCTTCTATGGCCCGTATTCCAAACAGATCAAAAATAATTGAAGTCGTCATAAATAATGAGACAAGTCCTAATAAACCAATTATTACTCCGGAAATTTTAAAGATAATTGATCTCATTCTTTTTATCTATTGGTATTAAAAAAAGTTTGTAAAGAAATTCAAAAGTAATAAAAATAATAGAAGTACTTAAATACTTTTATTATTAAAAATGAATTACCTTTGCTACTCACAACAATAAAAAATACCAATAAATTATGGAAGCACTCATCGACCAGGACAATATTTTAAATGTTTCAGTAATAGAACCCCGTTTAAAACATCCGACCATCTTTGTAAGATTTGATGAATTAGAAGCAGGTGAAAGCCTTACTATACACAACGATCACGATCCAAAACCTTTATATTATCAATTGCTGGGTGAGAGGGGAAATATATTTACCTGGGAGTATCTTGAAGAAGGGCCGGAATTGTGGCGCGTAAAAATTTCAAAAAAACTATCCGGAAAAACCGACGAAACGTTAGGAGAAATAGCAGTAAAGGATCTAAGAAAAGCGGAAGTTTTTAAGAAATATGGCCTCGACTTTTGCTGTGGAGGTAAAAAAACAGTAAAAGAAGCTTGCGCAGAGAAAGGAATCGATGTAACAAAAGTAGAACAGGAATTGCAAAAATCAAATGACAGTGCTCCTACATCTGCTGCACGTCCCTTACCTTATAATGACTGGAACCTGGACTTCTTGGCTGATTACATCGTCAACACACACCATAGTTATGTAAAACAATCCATCCCGGACCTTCGCGCTTATTCTTCTAAAGTAGCTAAAGTGCATGGTGATAAGCATCCTGAATTGCTCACCATCAATCAACTCGTACAGGAAGTATGCGACGAAATGAGCGAGCATATGGTGAAGGAAGAAGAAATTGTGTTTCCATATGTGAAACAAGTTTTCTTAAAAAGTAATGGGAAAAGTTTTGGTGAGTTTGATACCATTAAAACGCCCATTGATATAATGGAAGCAGAACATGAATTGGTAGGCAGGAATATGGAGGAAGCAAGATTACTTAGTTATAATTATACACTTCCTGCAGATGCATGTGCAAGCTATGGCTACTTGTTTAAAAAATTGGACGAATTTGAAAATGACCTGCACATTCATATTCATTTAGAAAATAATATTCTATTTCCTAAAGCAATTGCGTTAGAAAAGAAAAACCAGCAGTAAAATAAATAAGTCCCGGTAACAAGCCGGGACTTATTTATTCTTTGATTCAACAATCGTATATTGAACCAAAATAATGATAAAGCATATGAAAAATTTCTTGTTTATTCTATTTGCAGCAGTACTATTTTCTTGTAACCAGGAAGTGAAACCGCCAGCATTCGATGCACATGCCGGCCATGATCATGCTGATGAATTGGCACAGTCTACACAGGGAGAAAAACTGATGCTTAATAATGGTCAAAAATGGAAAGCCGACGATGCCACTAATGCCAATGTAGCTGAATTAAAAACTATTGCAAATGATTTTAAGAAAAATCCAAATCCTTCAACAGAGGACTACCAGGCTTTGAATGGCAACCTTGGCCGTGGATTGAATAAAATGATCCAGGAATGTAAAATGGAAGGTCCTGATCATGACGCATTGCATCTATGGCTGGAACCCGTATTGATACAGAATGCTCAATTGAAAGAATTGACGAGTGCCGAAGCATCCATCAGAATTTTTGATTCCCTGGATGCAAGATTAAATATTTATAACACCTATTTTCAATAAAAATGATCATTACTGCAAACACGAAGATTGCCGCAATTTTAAAAGAAAATCCTGCAGCACTGGAGAGTATTATCAGTATCAATCCCAGGTTTGAAAAATTAAGAAATCCATTATTAAGAAAACTCATGGCCGGCCGGACAAGCATTGCAATGGCATCTAAAATAAGTGGTTGCAACGTAAATGATTTTTTTCAAAAATTGTCTGTTTTAGGATTTGTTGTTGATTCAAAAGAGCCGGCTACCGTTGAGCAAAAGCCCAATTTACCGTCCTTTTTCAATTTGTTAAAACCAGACCAAATCATTGAATTGGATGTGCGTGCAACAATCGATGCAGGTGAAGATCCACTATCAATTATTATAAAATCCGTAAAAAAATTAAAGCAAGGCCAGTCACTTAAGATCATCAATACTTTTGAGCCAACTCCATTACTTTCTTTATTAAAAAAACAAGGTTTTGAGAGTTATGTGGATCATGTGAATGAAGACCTGGTGGAAACCTATTTTTATCGAAGTGAATACAAGGAAATTGATATAGAAGAAACAGCAAATAATGCCGGGGATTGGGATTATTTTATTCAAAAATACACGGATAATATAGAAACAATAAATGTGCAACAGCTGGAAATGCCCGGACCTATGATGGCCATTCTCGGAGCATTGGAAACGCTGCCGTTAAATAAAGCATTATTAGTTTATCATAAACGAATTCCCGTCTTTTTACTCCCTGAATTGAAAGAAAAAGATTTCGACTTCAGGATAAAAGAGATTAGGGATGGAGAGGTGCAACTATTAATTTTTAAAAATTAATTATGTTACCGCCTTCATCTTCCCCTGGCCTCACCAGGAACACATCCTACCAACTGGTTTTGCCGTTCTACATTTATGGTGCACTTTCTTTACTGGTTGCTACACTATTACTCTTCTTTTCTTCGGGGGCTTTTTTACTACATTATTTTCATCCACATACATTGGCCATTACTCATACCATGGCATTAGGCTGGGGCACCATGATGATATTAGGAGCCAGTCACCAATTGATTCCTGTATTGATCGAAGGCAAAATTTACAGTGAGCCACTGGGCTATGTTTCTTTTTTTCTTGCTGGTTTAGGAATTCCTCTTTTAGTTTATTCTTTTTATCAGTTTCAATTTGGTATTGAAGCACAATGGGGAGGCATATTGATCAATTTAGCTGTCATTGTTTATTTGGTCAATATTGGTATAAGCATGGCAAAAAGTAAAAATGAAAATGTACATGCAACTTTTGTTTTTACAGGTACCTTATGGCTATTAATCACTACTTTGATAGGACTCTTTTTAGTCTATAATTTCACCCACAACATTTTATCTTTCGATTCATTACATTACCTTCCCTTGCATGCGCATATCGGAATTGCCGGCTGGTTTCTAATGATCATTTTTGGCGTAGGTTCCAGGTTGATCCCAATGTTCCTTATTTCCAAATACAATAATGTAAGATTACTCTGGTGGATATACGGTTTGGTCAATTTTGCCCTGGTTTCTTTTTTAATCCTGTTTCTGTACAGTTCACTGGCTGCATTTTACTTCCTTCCCGTTGCTGCTATCGCAGCTTCAATACTACTCTTTGCCCATTTCTGCCATAAAGCTTATAAAGACCGCCTGAGAAAAAAGACAGACAACCCCTTAAAAACTTCTATCCTTTCTATTTTGTTGATGGCAATTCCTATTATTTTTTTATTTGCCATTATTCTCCTTTTAATGGTAGCACCTGTAAATCCAATTTTGATTCTTACCTATGGTTTCTGTATTTTTTTTGGCTGGATCACGATTATCATTTTTGGAATGACTTTTAAAACGCTGCCTTTTATCCTATGGAACAAAACCTATCATGCGAAAGCGGGACTTGGCAAAACTCCCAACCCGAAGGATTTATTTAATGATAAAATGTTTAAGTGGATGGTTGCCGTCCATCTTTCAGGATTTATTTTGTTTGCATCCGGCATTCTTTTTTCCAACAGGATCATTTTACAAATTGCTGCATTACTGCTATTAATTGCCGCTGTATTGTATAATATAAACGTATTTAAAATGATCTTTCATAAACCTAAAGTAATATGAATTTAATTACAAATGACGAGGTAAAGTGTGAGCAGGCAGTAGAATCTTTACATGGTGTAATAGATCCTGAAATTGGTCTGAACGTCGTAGATCTTGGATTAATTTATCAAATTGATTTTGATGAGTCATCTTCCCAAATATTCTGCAGAATGACACTTACAACCCAATTTTGTCCTATGGGTGAATCAATTTCAACAGGCGTCAGGAATGCATTGAGTGAAAAGTTTCCGAATTATTCGATTGATGTAAAGGTTGTTTTTGAACCTCACTGGAGTGCGGAAAAAATAACCCAAAAGGGAAAAGATTTTTTAAATAGCTAAGGACTTTTATAACAGATAGCAGTATAATTTAAAAGAGATGATAAGCAATACTTGTAAAACAGCAGTGAAGGCAGTAATTTTTCTTTGTTCAAAATGGGATTCAAAAGAAAATGCCGGCATCAGGGAAGTAGCTGCTTATATTGGCGCCAACGAACATACGGTCGGAAAAATATTACAACTCCTCGTAAAACAGAATGTAATTAATAGTGTAAAGGGACCTTCCGGCGGCTTTTTCATCTCCAAAGCACAGCAGGACCAACCAATCATCAATATTGTTGAAGCGATTGATGGAAAACAGATTTTTAAAAGCTGCGGCCTTGGACTAACTGAGTGTTCTTCTTCACACCCCTGCCCTATTCATCATCAATATAAAGAGGTACGTGATCTTATCGAAAAATTATTTACTGAAAAAAAAGTAAGCGACCTCTGTGAGCCGGTAAACCTGGGATTGGCTTATTTGAATTCAGCAGAAATTTTATAATAATCGCTGAGGTATATTCTTACTACATTGATCATTAGTCCAATCAAAATCAGTTGCAATTCAATTACCGTATTTATTTCTAATCCTTTTTTAAATCCGGGCTACCTGCAGGTGGTACCAATTCACCTGGTACATGATGTTTCAGATCGCTTTGATCCATGTATTGCCTGCTATGTGCATTAGTGTTTCTCAAAGTTCTAAAACTTGCACCATCTGCGAGAAAAGCAATAATGAACCAGATGAATAATAACGCTGGAATACCAATAGACAATATCATAGATCTCTTTTCATCACCAAGGTGCATGAAGATTGAAATAATATAGAATGCTTTTAGAAAGGTCAAAAAGGTAATAACTCCTTTTATAAAAAGAATAAGATTGTAACTTGGATCACCCTTTTCAAGAAAGTAAATTAAAAGTCCTAATCCAAGTTCTATGGCAGTCAAAATCGCCAGTATCCAAAATGCTTTCCATATTCTTTTTACATGCGCCTTGTTAGATTGATCATCTATTGCATGTGTTGATGTTTGTGCTGACATATCTTTTAATTAAAAATCTAAATAATTTTTTCTGTTTTATTTTATAGTTAGATGTTAGTGTCTGTTATCAGGAAAGAGCATTCTTTCTTCCTTCTTTCTTAATACTAACTACTAACTACTTGCTACTACCTTCCACCTAATACCTCCAACCTACAACCTACAACCTTCAAATTAAATCAGGTAGAAACAAAGGAATACAAATACCCATACCAAATCCACAAAGTGCCAATATAATCCGGCCTTTTCTATCATTTCATAATGACCACGTTTTGCAAAATCACCCCTTACGGTTTTTATATACATGAGAATATTAATAATTACACCACAAGTAACGTGAAATCCGTGAAAACCTGTAATACCAAAGAAATAGCCGCCAAACGCAACCGGTCCTGGTGTAGCTACCAATTGACCATTGAACATTACTTCCGGTCCCCATGGATTGTGGCTGGTGGTAGTGCCCCATTGTTGCAGAATACCATCTACCAATACAGTATGATGTCCGGTGATCAAATGCGTCCATTCCCATGCCTGGCAACCAAGAAATGCGAGTCCACCGATAATGGTAAGTCCCAACCATTTCTGAACACCCTTTTGATTCATCTTATGTCCTTCATGCACTGCAAGCACCATCGTAACTGAACTGAAAATCAGTATAAATGTCATCAAACTTACAAATGATAGTGGTAAATTAGCATGGCCGGCACCAGGAAATGCACTAAATACCTGATTGTGATCTACCCAAAAATTTTGGCTAAATCTGATAGAACCATAAGAAATAAGAAATGCACCAAATGTGAATGAATCACTAAGTAAAAAATACCACATCATCAGTTTACCATAACTGACATTAAAAGGACTTTTTCCCCCGGTCCACATTTTTGATTTGGATTGTGCTACTGCTGTTTCCATTTATAATCGTTAAAAGGTTGTTACAAAAATATAATTAATTGTCTATTGTTAATGATTTTTTATCCGGAAGATTTTCTATCCTACCATAATAAGAAAAATTAAAAGATAAATCCACAAAAAATCTACAAAATGCCAATAGGTATTCATCAAATCTATAGACAATGAGGAATACAATTTCTTTTGGGTATTTAATGATTGAATATAAATGATGATTATAGCAACAACTCCGGCAAAAACGTGTATCGCATGCAATCCTACTATTACATATAAAAATGAAAAAGCCACATTACGTGTAAGCGTAATGCCCGAAGCCCAAAGTTGTTCAAAACCAATATACTGCATTATTATAAAGGAAATACCCAAAAGCATTGTTACAAATAGCCAAGCTTTGTATTGCGCTATCTGCCGGTTTATAAAAGCTTTTCTGCATAAAATGATGGTAATACTACTTATTATTATTACCGCTGTAGAATAATAAAAGATTTGAGGTATATCAAAAGATATCCAATTTGCCTGGTTTCTTTTTACAATAAATGCACTACTTAACCCGGCAAACATCATCACAATACTTGCGCAGGTTACCCACATAATATATTTAAGTGGATTTTCTCTTTGTTTTTGCGCCTTCATCACTGCTATCATAATTTATGTATCTTTTAAAGAAATTTATAATAAAAAACTTCTTTACAATTTATCAAATAAAAGTGCCAGGAATACAATCATAAGGTAAAAATAGGAACTAAACATTACCTTCCTGGCTGCTCCTGCATTCATTTTAATCACCAACATTAAACTTACATACACCATCCAAAGATTACAGCCCAACAATATCCATAGAGATACAGTGCCACTAATACCGACATAAAATGGTAACATACCCACGGGAATCATCAGCATGGAATAAATCACTGATTGAACTGCTGTAAACCTGGTAGGTCCACTTTTGCTTGGCAATAATTTAAAGCCTGCTTTATCATAATCTTTGTGCGCTAACCAGGCAATAGCCCAAAAATGAGGGAATTGCCATAAAAATTGAATGCCGAATAAAATCCAACCACCTGTACTAAATTCTCCGGTAGCTGCTACCCATCCAATTAAACAAGGCAAAGCACCGGGAAATGCACCAACTAAAACAGATATTGAATTCACCTTCTTAAGGGGCGTATAAATAAACCCATATATAAATAAACTGAATAATCCCAACATGGCGCTTTCAAAATTGAAAAACTGCCACATAATACCCACGCCTATTGTTCCAGTTATTATCGCAAATATCCAACCCTCATTCACACTCATTCTTCCAGAAGCTATCGGCCTGGAAGCTGTTCTTTTCATCAATGCATCTGTATCCTTTTCTACGGTTTGATTGATTGCATTTGCCGAACCGGTGATAAGCATTCCAGCGATAAATAAAACCGAAACCGACAAAAGGTTAAAAGTCACATTGGGTGCTAGTAAGTAAGAAACCACGCTACTGAAAACCACTAAAAAACTAAGCGTGAATTTTATGAGCGTAAAGTAATCTTTGACTTTGCTCGCCAGTACGAAAGAAGAAGACTGAGTCACCGCCATGGCCGATTTATTCATTGAATTTTGTTTGAAAAAAAACCCTGAATGAACAGGGCTTGTAATTCAGAAGTATTATTACTATTTTAAAATTAAGTATTTGTTTTCAAGGCCTAATGGTGGCTTTCATTTTCATCAATTGGTTCCGTCTGAGGTATAAAATCTCTATCATCTTTGCTATAATCATATGCCCAACGATGCACTTCAGGAATTTCACCAGGCCAGTTTCCATGTCCTGGATGAGCTGGTGTAGTCCACTCCAATGTAGTTGACTTCCATGGATTTTTAGTTTCTTCCGTTACCTTTCTACCTTTGAACATTGAATAAAAGAAATTAAATACAAATAAGAACTGGGTAAAGAATACAATTATCGCAACTACACTTATAAATTCGTTTAATCCCTGGAATTGCTTAAATGACTCCCAATTACTAAAATCATAATACCTACGTGGCATACCGGCTAATCCCTCATAATGCATTGGCCAGAATATCAGGTATGCACCGATCATGGTAACCCAAAAATGAATATAAGAGAGTGTACTATTCATAAAACGGCCAAACATCTTAGGATACCAATGATAGATACCGGCAAACATACCAAACATGGATGCAACACCCATTACCAGGTGAAAGTGAGCAATTACAAAATAGGTATCATGTAAATGCATATCCATTGCGGAATTACCCAACCAAATACCCGTAAGACCACCGGAAATAAATAAACTTACAAATCCTATTGCAAATAACATTGCCGGAGTAAAAATTATATTTCCTTTCCACAAAGTAGTTAACCAGTTAAATACCTTAATAGCAGATGGAACTGCAATTAATAAAGTAAATAACACAAATACTGACCCAAGGAATGGATTCATACCAGTCACAAACATGTGATGCGCCCATACCAAGAAAGATAATGAGGAAATGGCAAAGAAGGAACCGACCATTGCCATATAACCAAATATCGGTTTACGTGAATTGGTAGATATTACCTCTGAAGTAATACCCATCGCCGGTAGTGCAATAATATATACCTCGGGATGGCCTAAAAACCAGAATAAATGCTGGAACAATATAGGACTTCCTCCTTCATTCGGCAATATTTTACCTTGAATCACTATATCACTCAAATAAAAGCTTGTACCTAAATGACGATCAAACAATAAAAGGATCACTGCAGACAACAGAACCGGGAAAGTTAAAACGCCCAACACAGCGGTGAAGAAAAAGGCCCACATTGTAAGTGGCATTCTCGTCATATACATACCTTTTGTGCGCATGTTTATAATGGTAGTAATATAGTTTAGTCCCCCTAATAATGTAGATACAATAAATAATGCCATACTTGTAAGCCATAGATCCATACCTGTCTTTGATCCATCCATGGCATCTTTAAGCGCACTTAAAGGAGGATAAATTGTCCATCCGCCACTTGCAGGACCTGTTTGAATAAATAATGAAGAGAACATAACCACGGATGCTGCAAGGAAGAACCAATAGGAAAGCATATTTAATAAAGGCGATGCCATGTCTCTTGCGCCAATTTGCAACGGAATCAAATAGTTAGAAAACGTTCCACTCAATCCTGCCGTCAATACAAAAAATACAAGGATCGTTCCGTGCATGGTGACCAGCGCATAATAAAATTCAGTATCTAATCGGCCTCCGGGTGCCCAGCGCCCTAAGATATCTTCAAGAAATGGAAAGGTCTGATCGGGATATCCCAATTGAAGACGAAAAATAACTGATAATAAACCACCAATTATTGCCCAAATAATACCAGTAACCAAAAATTGATGGGAGATCATTTTGTGATCCTGGCTGAATATATATTTAGTAATAAAAGTTTCTTTATGATGTGCATGAGCACCATGCTCCATATCGTGAAGCACAAGTGGTTCTTCATGCAAAACTTCTTCGTTATTCATAATGATATTTTTTAAATGCCTAATGGCGAATTTTATAAGTGACCTGCTACTGTCTTTTGTAATGAATCAGATACTTCTTTACCACCTGGTGCAGCCTCAGAAGGCAATCCTGCTTTTACTTTCAAATATTCCGGCCGCTGTTTAATCATATAATCTCTATACTCTTTTGCAGTTACTACTTCTATTACACCACGCATAGTAAAATGTCCTTTTCCGCAAATCTGATCACATGCAATCTCATAAACGAAATCAGGGTTACCTGTTTTTTCCTTCATTTGCTTGGTGGTAAAAATGGGAGTAAACCATAAGCTTGTTGGTGTTCCGGGAACTGCATCCATCTTCATTCTAAAAGCAGGTAAACCGACGTCATGAATTACATCCTGGGAATGAATAATTAACTTCACCGGCTTATTTACTTCTACATACATAGTAGTAGCTACATGTATGTCATCATGACTCGCTGCATCCGCCCAATCTACTCCAAGAGGATTATTATTAGTGGCGTCTGTTAATTTGTAATTTATTCTTCCAAATACTTTATCTTTTCCTGGATACCTGATTTCCCAACCAAATTGGTGTCCGGTGATTTCTACTACCTGGGCATTTTGGGGTGCATCCCCGGTAAATTTGAACCAGTATTTTAATCCATAAACAACTAAAACCGTGAGAACGATTGCCGGAATAGTAGTCCAAATCAATTCCAGCTTGTTATTATGCGCAAAATATAAAGCACGGCGCTTATCTGTATGCTGGTATTTGAAAGCAAACCAAAATAATAAGATTTGCGTAATAAAAAAGACAATTCCTGTAATAACGATCGTAATCCAGATCATCTTATCAATTTCCTGCCCTTCTATTGATCCGGCACCATAAGAAAATAAATTATTTGGATAATATAATTTGTTACACCACCATATACCCACAAGACCTAAAATCAAAAAGCCAATCATTAAAAAACCGTTGACCTTATTACTTTGCTTATTAGATTTTTCCTCCCCTTTTAAAACACTAACGTATTCGCTTGCCTTTGATATCTGGAAAATAACCAGAAAAATAAGTACAATAATCGCTATTAAAAAAAAGTTATTCATGTTTCTTATTTTTTCCCAACCTAATTCCCGGTTGAATAAATGTTTTTATAATGATTAAATCCACAATGTTTTAAATAATCCGAAAAGTCAGCAATAAATAGGTCATTAATCGAATTGGAACGTGTAAATATTTATTTAATCAGACATTGCAAAGGTAGTTATATTCGCTAGTGCCCTTTAAGAATATTTACATATTTTTTACTTTTATACCTGGTGAATGATACTTTCTTTAAGGAATGGATTATTTATAGCAGTCATAGGAACTTTAGTAGCAAATCTATTTACACCCCACATAATCAAACCTACAAAACCCAAAGGAATACCCAATTCAAACCAGCTAAAATGTGGGTTTGCCCCTACAGTTCCAGGCATCACCATCTGGTAAAAGTCTATCCAGTGACCAAATATAATCACGATGCACATGAACGTAACAATGGTATAATTTCTTTTTGTAGCCTTCTTCATAAATATCAGGATGGGCGCTACGAAATTGAGGATTAAATTTAAATAAAATAATCCTTCATAGGGACCCTGAAGCCTTGCTTTAAAATAGACAGTTTCCTCGGGAATGTTTGCATACCAGATCAACATAAACTGGGCGAACCATAGATAAGTCCAGAATATGGAAAAGGCAAACATAAATTTACCCAAATCCTGTAAATGCTCCTGTGTAACAAATTCAAGCTGACCGCGATTCTTGAAATAAATAACAAAGATGGTAATCAAAGCAATTCCCGATACAAAGGTACTTGCAAAAGTATACCAACTGTACATTGTACTGAACCAATGCGGATCAATACTCATTAACCATAACCACGGCATAATAGCACCAACTGAAACCAGGTAAATCACAATATAATAAGCTGACCAGCCAAAATTTTTCTTAAGCCAAACTCTTGCAGTTTCTGAATCCATTGGTCCTGCCTTATCACTTTCAATACTAATGTCATTCAACTTTTTTCCAATAAATGTCCATAGGCCAATCACTACTATTGAAGCTACGAGATAAACCACAGGATTTAAAAATCCGGATTTGCCATTTAATAAATGATCCGTTTTTAATAAATTTTTGTCCAGCCAGGGATAAATATCAGAACGGCCTCCAAGTATGATACAAAGCATTACTAAAAGCGTTATTACACCAAGAACAGGAACTAATGAACCTATCGCCTCTGTAACTCTTCTAAAAGCAACTTGCCAGCCACCCATCGCCAGCGTACAAATAACTATAAATAAAATGGATACGTTTACCAACATTAACCAGTAAATGCTATTTTGTAATAACACTGCCCAAAATCGGGTACCATTTAAGTTATCTCCGTGTGCTCCTGAGAGTGGGTTTAAAAAAATGACACCAAAAATGAGAGTTATGATACCGGCAATCATCAATCCGGAGGACCATTTTTTAAAACCTGCCGGTGTTACATACTGATTATCCATTAAAAAAATATTTAAGAATTAAACTTTATTTTGTTTTTGTTGAATCGTTATTTTTGGTTGCCGTTGAATCTTTAGTTGCACCCCCTGTAGAATCAGCCGTTGCTGCTGTATTCAATTTCCCTAACTGGTAAGCTTTCACATATTGTATTACCATCCATCTCTGTTCGCGCGTAAGCTGTGATGCATAACTACCCATATTATTTTTACCGTACGTTACAGAATGAAACATTGTTCCTACCGGCATGGCAACATATTGTGCTAAAGTAAGATTAGCGATAGCAGCCACCTTTCCGCCGGTAGCCAAAGGACCTTGTGCATCCATTTTAGCACCATGGCATATGGCACAATTAATATTAAAAAGTCTTTCAGCTTCCTTCATCTGCACTGGTGTGTTAGGAGGTAATGGATCTTTCACCTCAGCACTCATTCTGTAACCAACAGAATCATTTGCCAGCGTATAAGGAAATAAATCACCTCTTCTAATAGTACCCTCAACAGGATAAGGTAAATAATTTACGTTTTGCTGTGCAAGATTGTTAGGTGCATAAGCTTCATATGCACGGCTATACGCCATATCCGGCATGTATATTTTACCAGGCTCACGCTTGCTATCGCAACTTTGCAACACCACAATGAAGCCGATCATCATTATAAACGCTATTAGAATTTTTATCTTTTTCATACCTTAAAAACCAGTTTAAATTATATTTTCCTTTCTTTATGGTTGGGCTTATACAGCTAAATCAGTCCTGTATAAAGTTTGTTCTTTATCATATCTTCCAAACCACCATCCTTCTTCCGCGTCCTGAATATTTATATCAATCGCACCGCAGTTCGCTAAAAAATCTTTTAATTCACTTTCATTTGTTTTAGCTGTCAATTCTATTACCATAACAAATGCATCATCAGTAGCTCTCGGGCTAAAATGGTGTTTCTTAACACCAGGCATCATTTTATTAAGATAACAATACGTCCACACCATGCCTACTGCAGATAGTAGTACTGTCAATTCAAAAGCAATTGGAATGAATGCAGGTAATGGAAAGTGAGGTTTACCACCAATATTCAAAGGCCAATCAGTAGTGAAAATCCACCCCATACCACCAATCGCAATAGATGTTCCCGTGATGCCATAGATGAATCCCATGGTATGCAGGCTGGTTTCCCTCAAACCCATTGCATGATCCAAACCATGAACTGGAAATGGTGTATAAATATCATGTATCTTATATCCGGCACGCCTCACATTTTTAACTGCGGGAAAAAGAACTTTCTCATCTTCAAATGTGCCAACAATAAACTTTTTAATCATTTCAATTATATTTTATTTCCCTTTCTTTTAGAAAAGGTTCTAATCTAATTAATGTGCTTTGTGTTCTACCTCTTCTACATAAAACTTTTCAGAATCCATTCTCTCCATATCTGTCATCTTCGCTTTATAATTTTCACC
>JBDTEF010000169.1:0-11365 GCA_039922615.1 Ginsengibacter sp. | reverse complement strand
CACTACTGTTCCAGGGATTACTATGCGCCAAAACCTATTTCAACCGGGACAATAAAATAGAAACCGAGATCCGCCACCGTATTTCATCCTTATGGCAAGATATAGAATGGACATGGTTTACAAGAGGTGGACGTGATGTTTTATATTGGCATTGGAGTCCTAATAATGGCTGGGCGATGAACTTTCCTTTACACGGATATAACGAGGCATTGATCACTTATGTGCTGGCAGCTTCGTCGCCTTCTTATCCAATAAAGGCATCAGTATATCATAATGGCTGGGCAATGAGCAATTTCTTTTACAATGGTAAAACATTTTACGGCTATACATTACCGTTAGGTTTTGATTTCGGCGGCCCCTTATTCTTTGCTCACTATTCATTTTTAGGACTTAACCCAACAGGATTAAAAGATAAATATGCTGATTATTGGGAACAAAATAGTAACCAAACACTGATCAATCGTGCTTACTGCATCGACAACCCAAAAAAATTTATGGGTTATTCTGAAAAAAGTTGGGGCCTTACTGCCGGTGATGATCCTTTCGGATATAGTGCACATTCACCTACTCATGATAATGGAACCATTACACCCACAGCCGCATTGTCATCTTTTCCCTATACGCCGGAATTTTCAATGCAGGCATTGCGATACTTTTATGAAGATTTGGGAACAACGCTTTGGGGGAAATATGGTTTTAAAGACGGCTACAATGAATCACAAAAATGGGTTGCCAATTCATACCTTGCCATCGACCAGGGACCAATTGTAGTAATGATTGAAAATTACCGAAGCGGTTTGCTATGGAAGCTATTTATGCAAATACCGGAAATTCAGCAAGGATTAAAGAAGTTGGGATTTGAAAGTCCCTATTTAAAAACCTCGCCCTAGTCCTCTCCAAAGGAAAGGGAACAAAGCCTTTGTGGACAAATGTTCTTACATAATTTTACAGATTTCATCGAAAAATTATTGTCGTAAAGTCAAAATACTCATTTCGAGATAGGTCAGTTTTTCTATGTAAAATTCTTCTTCAAAACCAGCACTTAAAAAGATCTCCTTATCCATGGGATTAATATATATGACATATATTTCCCGGGGATTTTCTTTAAAGGATTTTAAAATATTTTTAACTACAAGTAGCATTATTTTCTCATCGAATGGATTGAAAAAGAAAAATACATTATCATTATTTCCAACGATGTAATTGACCGCATCCTCGCAGATAATATTAAAAATTACATTGGGGAAATTAAGTTTAATATTCCCAATATTTTTTCTTCCTGCGTTGCATAAAGCCGGCGCAAAATCAATCCCGGTAATTTGCTGAAATCCATAATGAGCAGCAACCACCATTATCCTTCCTTTGCCACTTCCAAAATCTACCAAATCTCCACTGGCACCCGCTTCCTTTAAAAAATCAAATGCTTTCTCCAATAGAAAATAATTGGCTCCCTGGTAAATGGAGGCATGTTCCTTGTTTTCTCCTTCTACATTTAAGCGTTTCAGATCATCAACAGGCATTGTTTGAATTCCATACTTTTTTTCACCCCTCATTTCCTTTATAACGGTGAACATTGCCAATCGGGGATTCCAGTGACGGGTGATAAACCAAAAATATTTCAGGTATGGTGATAATTTCAAATTGAGATTTTTTTTGGTGAAAATAGCAGCTAATTTTTTAGAAGTTACATCAGAAATATTCCAGGAATTTCGTTGACGAAAAAAAAAATTTTTTCGAAGTTATCTTATTGATAGGAGGCCTTGAAATCTATTACTTTTAATTGCAAACTCACCTCTCCATTATAATCATTTTCATCAATTGTATAAACGATATCAATCATTTTGTTCTCCTGCAATATTGAAAATTTTTCCAACATAAAAAATCCAATTCCTGATAATGTAATCCCGCTATTTTTCAACACGAAACGAATGTGTTGCTCTTTCACTAATTTGCTCCAGGGTGTATTCTCCACATTTCGTGTGATAAATACAGGACGTAGGTTCAAAGGGCCAAATGGTTCCATCTGGTGAATGATATCCAGAAATTTCTTATTGACCTCTTTAAAAGAAATTTCTTCATCAATTACAATTTCCGGAATTAATAATAATGGATCAATGGTGGCTGAAACCACTTCCTCAAATTTATTGCTAAAGGCCTCAATGTTCTCGACATTCAGTGTCATGCCGGCAGCGGCAAAGTGTCCACCATAGCCAATCAGGTGTTCTCTGCAGGCATATATCGCTTCGTATAAATCAAACCCGGGAACACTCCTGGCGCTACCGCCTGCTACTTCTTCACCCATGGCCAATACGACTGTTGGCCTGTGATATTTCTCTATTAATCTGCTGGCAACAATTCCTACTACACCTTTGTGCCAATGACGCTGAAAAAGAACAGTCGTTTTCCGATTGATCATTATTTCATCTGCATTGATCATTGCCAAAGCCTCCTCGGTAATCGTAGAATCGGCATCTTTTCTGTGCGTATTATCGGTATGCAACATTTCTGCAAATTCCTTTGCCTTCACTTCATCATCTTCAATAAATAGCCTGACAGCTTTTGTAGCATCATCCATTCGGCCGGCAGCATTTACACGTGGTGCAATCATAAAAACCACATTCGTAATTGAATAATTTCCCTGCATGCCGCTTAACTCTTTCAATGCTTTTATTCCTGCGCAAGGATTGTCATTTAATCTTTTTAATCCATGATAAGCAAGAATCCGGTTCTCCCCTGCAATAGGTACAATGTCAGCACCAATCGCAGTTACAACCAAATCGAGGTAGCATAAATAATCTTCATCAGAAATATGCAAACGTTGCGATAATGCGGTAATTAATTTAAAACCTACGCCACAGCCACAAAGTTCTTTAAAAGGATATTGACAATCTTTTTGCTTGGGGTTTAAAATAGCCACTGCAGGAGGAAGTTCTTCTCCGGGAAGATGGTGATCGCAAACAATAAAATCAATGCCAAGAGTCTTTGCATAGCTGATCAGGTCTACGGATTTAATGCCGCAATCAATAGCGATCACTAATCCAAAATAATTTTCTTTGGCGAAATCCACGCCTGCTTTGCTTATGCCATAACCTTCCCGATACCGGTGTGGCACGTAGAAAGAAATATTTTTTTCGGTATAAATTTTTTTGAAATAACGATAGAGAAGCGCTGCCGAGGTGGTGCCGTCCACATCATAATCCCCATAGATCAATATCTTTTCTCCCTGGCTGACAGCATTTAAAATACGATCAACAGCATGATCCATGTCCTTCATTAAAAAAGGATCATGCAATTGAGAAAGCTGTGGCCGGAAAAAATCTTTTGCTTTTTGAAATGTATCCATTCCACGCTGGACAAGCATTTTACATAAAGACGAATTTATAAGCAATGATTGCTGTAATTCCGTAACGGTCGATTCATCTGCAGTTAATATTTTCCAACGTTTTTCCATGGAAATTAAATATAAGAAATTTGCATCAATAACTACCTAATAGCTGTGCATTCCATTTGCTGCTTTTGTTTGCGTCCCGCCAACAAATACTTTATCATAATCTTTTAAAAATCAATCAGGAAAAAATTATTGAAAAAAAGATATTGCTATTTGATTAAATATTTGTTAGTGGGTGGCCGCTAAAAGCAGCACTGATTAATCCAATTATAATTATTGGTAAGATGTTGATTTTTATTTTGGAATCAGATGTTGGCGGGACGCCATCAACAGCACGAAAAGATATTAACAGGTAATTCTCCAACAATTCTGCAGGTCATTATTTTTTAATATTTCCTATCAGTTGTATATCTTACCAATTCTTCAAGTCCTTTGCGTACGTCACTTTCAGGAAATTCAAATAATATATTTAAGGCTTCGTCCCGGTATTCGTTCATCTTCTCTGTGGCGTACTGAATTCCCCCATATTCAACCACTTTTGATATTACATATTTTATCTTTTCCGGATCTTTATTTTGATTCTTGATGATGTAAATGATCTTTCTTCTCTCTGCAGCATCAATATTATTCAATGTATAAATAAGCGGAAGCGTCAGTTTCTTTTCTTTCAGATCATTACCGGTTGGTTTACCAATATCGGCATTTCCATAATCAAAAAGATCATCCTTTATTTGAAAAGCAATTCCTGTTTTTTCCCCAAAAAGTTGCATTCTTTGAAGTATCTTTTCATCATTGGTCGTACTCCATGCGCCTACACCACAGGCAGAAGAAAGCAGTGAAGCAGTTTTACCTTTAATTATTTCAAAATAAACATCTTCCTTCAGGTTGAGACCGCGGGCTTTTTCCATTTGCAAAAGCTCTCCCTCACTCATTTGCTTAACTGCATTGGACAAAATCTGCAAGTGTCTGAATTCACCTGATTCAGTAGAAACCAATAATCCTTTAGACAATAAATAATCGCCTACCAGCACAGCTATTTTATTTTTCCACAAAGCATTTATTGAAAAAAAACCCCTGCGTTCCAGGGATTCGTCTACCACATCATCATGAACTAATGTGGCTGTGTGAAGTAACTCAACCAAAGCCGCAGCCCGATAAGTACTTTCATTAATAGGTCCGTGAAGTTTGGCGCTCAAAAAAACAAACATAGGCCGCAGCTGCTTACCTTTTCTCTTGATAATATATTTCATTATCCTGTCAAGTAGCGGAGTTTGACTTTTTACTGATTCAGCGAATTTCTTTTCGAAAATCTTTAATTCTTCGGCGATGAGGTCTTTTGAAAATTGCATTCTGGAATTGAAAAAGGCAATATAGTTAATAATTAAATAAGGGATACAGGTTTGTGAAAGGAAGGTGATTTTTAATTATGATGTATTGGAGAAAATGAGCCATTTGATTGTTCAGGCAATAAGATTAACCTATTCGATCCTTTTCAACTTTAAGCTGTCAACTCTGAACATCCTTTATTATAAGCTTCTGCACCCATATCCTATTGAAATAAATTTAAAAAAGGCCACCCAAAAAGAGCAGCCTTTTAAAATTAAGTAATAAATCACCTGTACCCGGGATGGGAGTTGAACCCACACGACCATTGCTGATCACGGGATTTTAAGTCCCGCGTGTCTACCAGTTCCACCACCCGGGTAAACACTTCTTTCATTAAACAAAAAAAGCAGGTAAACTGCCTTTATTGAATGAGCGGAAGACCGGGCTCGAACCGGCCACCCCGACCTTGGCAAGGTCGTGCTCTACCAAATGAGCTACTTCCGCTGATGTATTTTAAAGAACTTTTTTTAAAGGAGTGCAAAAATAGGGTTTGTACTTATTCGACCCAAAATTATTTGTAAGTCGGATTATACATTGTGTTTCCAGGGACTTCAACTTTTGGTTTTCCTTGATATTTATGCTGATACATTGTATAGCAACCACCTGCTACCAATGCCATAAAAATCGCAATCTGGCAATAAAATAAAAATCGGGATGTAGAAACCCAGCTATAAGCCAAATCTTTTCCTGTATTTTCCGCTATTTCCTGGTTGTCTTCCATAGTATTATCGTTTGGTTGGCAAAAATAAACGATTGATTTCAATTTTCATTTATTGTTACCAACAATTTTTAAAAATGTATTTTTCCTTTTAATAAAATATTCTTTTACTATGCTTCCCCTGTAAACACCCAAAAGCATTTTTGTATTTATTTTAGGCGAACTCATATTTTTCTTACCTGAGAATAGCCAACCCAAAAAATGAAGATGTGCTTTTTCAATGGATATAAAAGTACTAAAGTCAGGTGCTAACAAAGCTTTAATGCCGGCTATTTGATCCAACACAATTCTTAAAGGGATTTTATACAAGGCTTCAAAAAATGGTAAATTCTTAGAAAGCATTACAAGGTTATTCCTGAAATTCAAAAAAACTTTTCTTCGGCTTCCCATTGGTAAAGTACCTCCACCCACATGATAAATTACTGAAGCAGGTTGTACAAAAATTTTATACCCTTCTCTTTTCATTCTCCAGCATAGATCGATCTCTTCCTGGTGAGCAAAAAAGAATTCATCAAAACCTTGTAGCGCATGAAATACTGAAGACCGGACAAAAAAAGCGGCTCCTGATGCCCAAAATATTTCAGCAACATCATCATATTGACCGTGGTCTACTTCACAAAAATCAAAAACTCTTCCCCTGCTGAATGGATATCCCAATGAATCAATCCAGCCACCCGAAGCACCAGCGTATTCGAATTTATTTTTATTACTGAACGCCAATATTTTTGGTTGACAGGCAGAAATAGTCGTATCACTTTCCATCAAATTAATCACAGGTTTTATCCAGTTTGGTTCAACCTCCACATCACTGTTGAGCAAAATATAATAATCTGCTTTCACCTGTTTTAAAGCTGTGTTATAGCCCTTCGCAAAACCTTCATTGATATTATTCTTTATCAACCTGACCTGGGGATAATTTACCTCCAAAAAATAAACAGAATCATCAGTAGACGCATTGTCAGCCACGATCACAGAAAGATTTGCATATTCTGAAATTAATACTGAAGGAAGAAATTTTTTAAGAAAATCTTTTCCGTTCCAATTTAAAATGACGATAGCTACCGGTGGAATAGAAATCACAAAACAATCTTTATTAATAAGTCACAAACTTAAAAATTATATCTTTAATTAAAGTGTAGTTTATTTAAGTGGTGAATTGCACAACAGTTAAAAAGGTGCTTTTCTTTATTGAATATGAAATTACGCTTTAGATTTATTTTAAACGCAACAGATGTTAAGGCAATTGTTTGACCTTCGAACGGCACTGGCATTGATAGCAATTGCTATTGTAACAGGCACCATATTTTATTCCGGATATCTCTCAAAAGAAATCGCGCTAAAGGAGCGTGATAATATAAGTCAATGGGTAGAAGCCAATAAATTCATCGCCTCGGCACCTGCTGATGCCGACCTCACCTTAGCCAGCAAAATTCAACAAAAGAATGACGACATACCGGTAATCTGGACGGATGGAAAAGACAGCATCATTGATTCAAAAAATATTCTGTTACCCAAAGAGGCACCTAAAGAATTTTTAAAAAATAAATTGCAGGATTTCAAAACTGCGCATGATCCGATCACTTTAGTGCTTAGAGAAAATCCATATGAGGCAGATAAATATTATTACGGCGATTCTAAATTATTAAAACAAATCAGGTACTTCCCAATCGTGCAATTGTTGATCGTTGCTTTATTTATTTTCATTACTTTTTATTCCATGAGTGTCAGAAATACATCTACACAAAATCGCGTGTGGGCAGGTATGGCAAAAGAAACTGCTCACCAATTAGGCACGCCTATATCTTCCCTGCAAGGTTGGGTAGAAATGCTAAAAGAACAGCAGATAAAACCGGAGGTTTGGCAAGAAATGGAAAAGGATGTGGAACGGCTGAAATTAATAAGTGACCGCTTCGGAAAAATAGGAAGTATACCTAAATTGGAGGAAGAGAACCTGACAATACAGGTAGAAAATATAGTTGATTACATTAAACGAATGGCTCCGGACAAAGTAAAATTTATCATTGAAAGTGATGAAAATGTGGTGGCAAAAATATCACCACCCCTGTTCGATTGGGTTATTGAAAATCTCTTAAAAAATGCGCTTGATGCCATGAGTGGTAGTGGATTGATCAAAATATTAATCATTCAGCAACCGGAACAGGCAGTAATAGAGATTAGTGATAGTGGCAAAGGAATTAGCAACCAAAATATCAAGAAAGTATTCAAGCCCGGTTTCACGACGAAAAAAAGAGGATGGGGATTGGGACTTTCATTGTGCAAAAGAATAATAGAACAATACCATGGCGGTCTATTAACAATAAAAAATACAGAATTGAATAAAGGAACTACTTTCAGAATTATCCTGAATACGTAAAAATATTGCTCAGTTTTCAAAAATATATTTTCTAAAAAAGATAAAGTTCATTTTGCTATTTTTGCAAACTTCCAATGCGGCGATGGCGAAATTGGTAGACGCACTACCTTGAGGTGGTAGCGCCCGAAAGGGTTTGGGAGTTCGAATCTCCTTTGCCGCACATAGGAAACCCGTACCAGTAGCGGGTTTCCTATTTTTTTCACATTCCTCTTCTCAACTTGCATTAGGTTTAATCGCATTCCAAAAAAGCAAAACACTTAATTTGTAAAGAAGAAATTCCTATTAGCTATATAGATAATTTAACAAAAATTAATTCAAATTTATTTCTCTATCTTTTATTACCTTACAGGCAATTCCACTAAAATAAATTTAATGAACCGCATACCTGCACTATCTCTGATGGCTATTCTATTCCTTTTCGGAAGTTGTGACAATAGCAATTCCAAAGACACAAGCACACTTAAAACGACGTCTGTGTTTCCTACTTCAAATCCTTTTTTTAACGAAAGCACCCTCCCATTACAGGCAATTCCTTTTGACAGAATTACCAATGAGGACTTTAGCCCCGCCTATAACAAAGGCATGAAAGACCAAATAGATGAAATCAGTATAATCGCCAACAATTCAGAGGCACCTACTTTTGATAATACGCTTTTATCTTTGGAAAAAAGTGGCCGGTTGCTGTCCAGGGTACAACATGCTTTTAATGTTTTATCCGGTGCCAATACAAATCCTGATTTGCAAAAATTACAGGAAGATGTTGCCCCAAAGATGGCTGCACACCAGGATGCTATTTATTTAAATACAAAATTGTTTAAACGCGTTGAGCAACTTTATAATCAGCGCAACGAATTAAAATTAGATCCGGAGTCTTTGCGATTGGTCGAATATTATTACCAGCAGTTTGTATTAGCTGGCGCAATGCTTACAGATGAACAAAAAAATCGCCTGAAAAAACTAAACGAAGAAGAAGCATCTCTTAGTGCTAAATTTAATAATCAACTATTGGCAGCTACCAAAAATGGAGCTTTGGTTATTTCAGATTCTTCAAAATTAAGCGGTTTGTCCTCAGGTGAAATGGCCGCGGCTTCACAGGCTTCGGAGGCAAATAAATTGTCAGGAAAATGGTATTTGTCTTTACAAAACACAACTCAGCAACCGGAATTGCAGTCACTCACGAATCGTGATACACGCCAACAATTATTTAATAGTTCCTGGACAAGAGCAGAGAAAAATGATGCCAATGATACAAGAGCTACCATTGCCAGAATAGCTCAATTACGTGCTGAAAAAGCTCAGTTAGTTGGTTTTAAAAATTATGCTGAATGGAAGCTACAGGATCAAATGGCAAAGACAACTTCTGCAGTAGATAATTTCTTCGCTGAATTAATACCTGCTGCCACCGCCAAAGCCCGTGTAGAAGCGGCAGATATCCAGGCAGTAATCGATAAACAAAAAGGTGGATTTCAATTGGAGCCATGGGATTGGAATTTTTATGCAGAACAAGTTCGTAAAGCAAAATATGACCTGAATGACGATGAAATCAAACCTTATTTTGAATTGAATACTGTTTTGGAGAATGGGGTATTTTATGCAGCCCAAAAATTATATGGACTCACCTTTAAGGAAAGGAAAGATTTGCCTGTTTACCAACCTGATGTACGCGTGTTTACAGTGTTTGAAGAAAACGGAGATACACTCGGATTGTTTTATTGTGATTATTTCAAAAGAGACAATAAAAACGGTGGAGCATGGATGGATAACATGGTAGGGCAATCAAAATTATTCAATGCCAAACCTGTCATTTATAATGTTTGCAATTTTACAAAGCCTGCAAATGGCCAACCGGCGCTCATTAGCTTTGACGATGTCACTACGATGTTTCATGAGTTTGGACATGCATTACATGGTTTCTTTGCGAGTCAAAAATACCCATCACTTTCCGGGACAAACGTAGCAAGGGATTTTGTAGAATTCCCTTCGCAATTCAATCAAAACTGGGCGCTTTATCCCGAGGTTTTGAAAAATTATGCAAAAAATTACAAGACAGGTGAAACCATTCCTCAATCTTTAGTAGACAAAATAAAGAAAGCCGCGACATTTAACCAGGGATATGCTCTAACAGAAATTTTAGCTGCAGCAGATCTTGATATGGAATGGCACAAACTCACAGTGACCGATTCATTGCAAAATGTAAATAGTTTTCAAAAAATGGCATTGAAAAGGACAGGATTGGATTTACCACAAGTCCCTCCCAGGTATAGTTCCAGCTACTTCCTTCATATATGGAGTAATGGATATGCTGCAGGATATTATGCCTATTTATGGACAGAAATGCTTGATCATGATGCCTACCAATGGTTTACGGAAAATGGTGGCATGACACGTGCAAACGGACAACGTTTCAGAGACATGGTTTTATCACGTGGGAATACAGAAGATCTTGCAAAAATGTATAGTAACTGGCGAGGTCATGCGCCAAGTATAGCGCCTATGATAAAAGCCCGGGGGTTGAAATAGAAATACCTGTTTCTATAAAATAATTAAAATGCTTCAATCTAAAAAGATTGGAGGATTTTAATTTAATGGTTGGCGTCATAACCATCCATGTTTTGGAGACATTTTGGTTGGTGAGGACAACCTACCAATTAGAAAGAAAAATGTTTTCACATAAATAAATTAAATTCGGACAAATGATTTAAAAATGGAAAGTACATTCATAATAAAACAGGAAGATTTGAATGCAGATTTTTTACAGCCATTAAAAAATTATTTTCAAAATCACGCCAATTACAAATTTCCATCAACACATCTGAATATTTTAATTTATTAAAAACAGAAACAGGCACAGCATATTTAGAGCGGCTGAAAAATGCGTTAGAAGATGTTGTGAAGAACAAAAACCTTGTTTCAATTGCTGAATCAGATTTGGATGAGATGGTATCGTCCAGATTGTAATTATGGAAAGAAACTTTACATTTCAACAGGATGCTTTTAATGATTTTTTTGATTGGAGTATTATCTATAATGCATTTTTAAAAAAGTTTATGAGCTTCTAAAAAAGGTACGTCGCAACCCTTATGAAGGAAAAAGCAAACCCGAACCACTGAAACATCAGCTAAAAGGATAATGGAGTAGAAGGATTACTGATGACCATCGACTAATTTATTAAGTAGATGAGCATCAAAATAATTATATTATAAGTTATAAAGGGCAATACACTAGTATCCAAATTATAAATCCAGATTTCCACTTCCTTCTCTTACATTCACATCCTTCAACGTATTCATTAAAATTATTTTCCAAAATAATCTCATCCTTTTTATACCTTTTTTTGTAGCAGACAATTTCCAACTTTTTTTAAATAAATAATCTGTAGCCGGCAATAAACTTAGAACCGCATTCATCTGAACCTGGTTATTTTTTTCATGGATTTTCAACCTACTTTTAATCCACCTTGTAATCAAAGGCGACACTAAAAAATACCAGGTGAGGAAAA
>JBDTEF010000168.1:0-3041 GCA_039922615.1 Ginsengibacter sp. | reverse complement strand
AATTCTCGCCACCCAACTCAATAGTTGCGTCCAGCGCGGCTTTCACCTGTGCAGCCCCATGCGTCAGCACCTGGAAATCCGGATTGGTAGAAGCGCCATTCATATATCTCCTGTGTGAAAAAAGATTAGCAGTTCCCCACAATAATTTTACGCCACTCTCCTGCTGCTTCTGTTTTGCATAAGCGGTGATCGCCTTTAGTCTTTTTTCATTTTCTACCACGTCATTCGTATAATCTACCAGGTCCACATCATGAAAACAATAATAAGGCAGATTCATTTTTGTAATAAATTCAAATGCAGCATCCATTTTATCTTTCGCTCTTTTCACTGCATCTTCTTTTGCATTCCATGGAAAAATATGCGTGCCTTCACCGAAAGGATCAGCTCCTTCATTGACAAATGAATGCCAATAGGCACATGCAAATCTTAGATACTCCTTCATCGTTTTTCCGCCTACTTTTTTATTTTCATCATACCACCTAAAGGCTAATGGATTATCACTTTTAAGGCCTTCGTATTTAATCTGCGGAATTTTTTTAAAAAATTCTTTCTTTCCTGTAACTACTGACATGTTTTTTTAGTTTTTTTTAGAATGATTAATGATAGAACCTGCTATTTTCAAACCTTATTAAAAAAGATTTATTTTCTGAGATGTAAAACCCGTCAACCTGAATATTCGGATAGCCTTCTTTCTTGCCTTTTGCCTTTTCTTCGATAATCGAAAAAGTCTTTTTTTGCAACAATATTACTACCAGCAAAAGTTCTACAGGAATTAAACAGCCGCCCATTTTCGAAATCGCACAATAAAAAAAAGATTTGTCTGAATCAATAAACCTTTACTTATAATCCGAAATAAAATTTATATAGTTATTACTCCACAATTGTAATCCAATATTTATTAATAGCCGTCAAAAATTAGGTATTTATTTTCGCAAACGGTGAAAAAAGCATTGTGGTAAAAATTCCGGCCAAAAATATTTTATTTAAAATCCTAATAGAATAAAAACCAAAATTTGCCCATTTCTATTGTGACAATGCCTCATAATGGAACCAATCAAAATCGGCAAAACATGAATCGTTCATAAGTGATTCCCTGGTACAAAATAATCCCACTTTAGCGCCTATTCAACTTCAATATTTAGAAGCAAATTTTTCATCAATATTCTTACAACTTTTTCCATAAAAACTATAGCTGACTTTTACCGGGAAAAGCCGGAGCAATCACCGGTTGCATTTTAATCGTTCATTGTCTACATACCATTCACCGTTTTTCTATGGTGCAAGACTTGTATTTAAAAATAAAATACAATGGATTTAAAAAACGGGTAAAATTTTAATTTGCAAAAATTGATGATGGATATTTTTTTATAAAAAGATCTATTTAAAATTATAAATGCTTTTATAAACAACTCTTTTTACGGAAACATTTCCGGTAAAACAACATCCCAACTATATATCAGGCGCTTAGTCAGTTCATAAATTGGTGCTCTTTTTAATAGAAAGGAACCTTGGTTATCCACATTGTGAACAATTAATTTCAAAATTTTTTTTAAAATAATTTGTTAAGTAAAATAAAACTTCTACTTTTAGTATGTCTATATGTTCAGACATACTATAGTGTAAACTTTTTAAATGGCAGACTTCACAATCGATCATGAAAGCACTGTTCCTTTACATTCACAGGTAGAGGACTTATTGAGAAAATTAATCAAATATCCTGAGTACCAAAATGGGAAATTATTGCCGAACGAAGTGAATATGGCCAAGAGGTTGGGGATTTCGCGGAACACCGTAAGACAGGCAACCAATAAATTGGTTTATGAAAGTTTACTGATCCGCAAAAAAGGGGTAGGCACAAAAGTAGCGATGAATAATATCACTACTAAGTTGAACAAATGGGCGAGTTTTACACATGAGATGGATGAAAAAGGTGTTGCATTTAAAACATACAGTTTGAAAGTGGGTATGGCCTCTGCGGACAAACAGGTTTCAGAACTTTTTGGAATAATCAATAAAACAAAAGTGGTGAAACTTGAAAAGATAAGAGGTGTTGCTTCAGGTCCCATTGTTTACTTTATTTCTTATTTTCATCCACGCGTTGGCCTGACAGCAAAAGAGGATTTTTCTAAGCCCCTTTATGAAATGCTTGAAAAGGATTTTCATACCGTGGCATCAGTTTCAAAAGAAGGCATCAGTGCGATAATTGCAGATCATGAACTTTCATTGAAATTAAATATTAATGAAGGTGATCCGGTTTTATTTAGAAAAAGGATCGTGTGTGATCCCGGGGACAGGCCTATAGAGTATAATTTAGGATATTATCGCGCTGATAGTTTTACTTATACCATTGATATTGAAAAAATCTAAATAATAGTTTAAAACAGAAATAATTATAAAAATCAGAGTTTTCTTTTGTTTGAACATTTGAACATTATGACTTATAAAACCGCTTAATTTAATTTATATGAGAAAGTACCAGGTATTTTTTAATGTATTCTTTGTATTCATTTTCTGTCTCTTTGGTTACAATGGACATTCACTTCCGGGTGAACCTTTGGGAAATAGATTTGCAGACAAACAAGTGACCGGAAATGTTACTTCCGATGATGGAAAACCTTTAAGTGGTGTAAACATTATTGTGAAAGGAACAACCACCGGCACAACCTCGGATGCAAATGGAAATTTTACAATCAGGATGGCCGACAAAGGTGGCGTCCTTGTTTTTAGTTCCATCGGATTTACCCAAAAGGAAGTAAAAGTTGGTTCAGAAAAAACTATTACAGTAATAATGTCAACATTAAATAAGCAACTGGATGAAGTGGTTGTGATTGGTTACGGCACCACCAGGAAGAGCGATCTTACCGGTTCAGTCGCCTCTATAAAATCTGAAGATCTTAAGAAAACACAGGTTACAACATTTGACCAGGCTTTACAAGGACGCGCAGCCGGTGTGCAGGTTACACAATTATCCGGAAAGCCAGGTGCTGAAACTTCAATAAGAATTAGGGGAACCAGTTCTATTAATGCAGGAAATGAACCTT
>JBDTEF010000167.1:0-3125 GCA_039922615.1 Ginsengibacter sp. | reverse complement strand
GATTGAGTTTCTATCACACCATTTAAATCTTTTATTTTAATCATCCATACATAGGTGCCTACCGCCTGTGGTTCAGATTTAAACGTTCCATCCCAGCCTTTTTTCATATCCGCGGTTTCAAAAACCTTTTCGCCAAAACGATTGTAAACACTAAACTGAAAATAGGTAACCGCAAAAGGATATTTTACCATGAATACATCATTCAGGCCATCGCGATTTGGTGTAAAAGAATTGGGCATTATTAACCTGCAAAGACCTGCTTCTACGACCAGGACATCAGTAAACGAACCGCATATGTTGGTGGTTTTAAGGGTATATGATCCTGGCCTGACCACTTTATAATCAGGCGAACTGCTACCATCGTTCCAAAGATAACTCACATCTGTATTAAGATTTGGTTGCAACACAAATGATTGGCCACTGCATAAAGTTGTGTCTTTACCTAAAGTGAAAAAGGGCAGCGCTATGTACTTTACCCCGACTGTATCTGATGATTTGCAATCTTGCATGTTTAAAGTAACAGCATAATTTCCTGCTTGTGTCACATTGAACGTGGGTTGAATAGAACCATCTTGCCACGTATATGTAGCGCCGGGAAAGCTGGCATTTAAAACATATTGTACACCATCACATATACTGGTATCTTTCCCGAGGTAAACAGATGGCGTTTCTTTATACATTATTACAGCGGTATCACGGCCGGTACAGCCGCCCTGGGTTACAGCAAGGATGTAATTTCCTGCTTTTGTTATGTCGTAGTGATTACTACTTTTGCCATCTTGCCAAAGGTAGGTAGCATTGGGCAGGTTGAATGTGTATTGATAAACTGTGCCGGAGCATAAAACAGTATCTGCTCCGAGGCTGAACACAGGTAAAGGTGATACATTTACTATTTTTAAAGTATCGTAAGAAGAGCAGCTATTTGCGGCAGTTGCTTTTATAAAATAAGTTCCGGTTTGGTTCACCTTAAGTTCTTGATTGGTACTGCCATCATTCCATAAATACTTTACAAATCCATTACCTGCATCCATCGTTAGCGACTGACCAACGCAGAGGCTGGTATCTACCCCTAAAAATATCGAAGGGGATTTACGAACACTAATATGTATGGTATCTCTTACAACGCAGCCCGGCCATTTTTCTGCGGTAGCATAATAAGAAGTATCAACGGTGGGATAGACCTTGACTATCTGCCCTGAGCCTGAGCTAATATTATAGTTATTAAACCATTTATAATTATTGAAGCCGCTGGTAGCCATAAGTTTTAATGTATCATTATTACAACGGGTAGTATCTGCGCCGATAGAGAAAGGAAAAACTGCTGCCGTTATATTGATCGTATCAGAAAATGTATTTCCGCACAGATCACTGGCCGTAACGAAGTATTTACCGGGTGCTGTAACATTAAAGGTAGGATTGGTGCTTCCATCCTGCCAGGTATATTTTTGAAATGTATTGCCGGCATTCAAAACCATCATATTATTTTGACAAATAACGGTATCAGGTCCAAGATTAATTTGTGCTTGTAGCCTGATAACACTAATGGAAATAGAATCTTGTACAGGAATCCCACAGGTGCTTATGGGCAGACTGGTATAGAGTTTCCCCTGCCAATTCAAATTTTTAAACCAAACTCTCACAGAGGAATCATTCAATACTTTGAAACTGTCGATAGCGTTTTGATCAATCTGCCACTGCGCTACTGCACCGCAGGCTTTATTTTTAAAGACGGAAAATAGAGCTGAGGGGGAGCTGCCACAGATGACTGACGGCCCATGAATTTTTACGGTATCACAATAGTTGATTTGTTTACACGGATTTAAACTGCTGACGGTTAGGGTGTCAGTAATAACGATATTTTGCTGAACGCTCTTCATCTTGTTAGGCTCATTGGCATCAAGAAAGTAGTAGCTGTCATCTCGTATGACATTGAAGGGCAAAAATTCAAATACAGTTGTGTCCTTACCCAGGCATACAGATGAAGTATCGCTGTTGTGCATTTTTTTGAACTCTATAAAACTCTTTTCAACCGGCTGATCCTGGAAATGAGTTTGTACATAAGCATATCCACCATCTTTAAGAAAAGCAAATCCATTATTGCCCGGCATACCTGTATTGGAATAATAGGTTTTTCGTTGGTTTTGAAATTGCCCGTACTTAAAAGCGCCAAAATATACATTTGCCTCATAGCCGCCAATATATTCAAGTATAGAAATAAGACCTTTGCCCGAACTTTCAAAATGAAGCAGATTATTATAATAGTTTGTGCGGACACTGGAACTAATGGTGTAAGCTTTCAAAAGATTGTAAGATTTATCAAATTCTATTACGCCATAATGATGTTTGATGTTACTACTGCCCGAAAAATCTGAAAATAGTTTACCATAAAATAAAAAATGTCCGTTAGCTAAGCGGATGCAATCGTTATAGTAAAAGGTGAAACTTTTCGAAAAATCTTCCCCGGGGTCCGGGTAACTTGTTTTGTAGAATCGTTTTTCCAACAGATCCCCTGATTTATAATCCAGGGTAAGGAAATTAACAGCAGGAGCGGTTTGTGGATTATTGGTACCATGGCTGAGGCCAACTAAAAGCAATTGGCTATTTTCCATAAAAATGCTTACACCTTCTGCACCAAATAGATAAGACCCATCAAGCCCGTGGTTGCCGTAATTTGCATCCCATACCCTTATGCCCTGACTGTTTAACCTAACTACCGTTTCAATATGACCGCTGGATAAATTGGAGTTAGAAGAGCCAGCTAATATTACATCTCCATTTAACCCTTCTATAGCACTTTGCACATCAAAGGTAAATGTCCCTGGTGGGCTATTGAATATCCCAATTTCGCTTTGCATGATTGAATGCCACAACACCTCGCCATCCGGGGTGAGTCGGTAAACTGCAGTTTTGTAAACCGAGGAATTGCCATCAATATTTATTATTCCGGTACAAATAATATCATGGTTGGCAAGCTCAAATGATCGGGTAAGATTATAATTGCTGACCCTCCCCGGGGCGGGATCATCAAATTGCCTGATCCACTTGATATCACCGTTTTCTGTGATTTTTATAAGCAAGCCAAAGGTTCGCGAATATGGATTAGGTAGCAAAGTAGTGTCATTCAT
>JBDTEF010000166.1:0-3778 GCA_039922615.1 Ginsengibacter sp. | reverse complement strand
ACCTCTGTAAATTTTATTTCGCAAACCAATTCAGGCTTTATCCATGTTACCGGAGAATTGGTTTTAATTTTTTCTTCAAATGGAGAATTTTTTTGAATAAGTGGTTGCATTAATTCATACATTTCCTTTAATAAATTATCCGAAAATCCTGTGCCGGTATGGCCTGTATAAATGAAATTATCACCAATATTTTTTGCAAGGATCAAAGCCCCAAAATATTTCCTGGATTTTTCAGGAGCTGTATAGCCCACTATGATTACCTCCTGTGTTTGGTGATTTTTTACTTTTACCCAATCACCGGTTCTTTTGCCAGGAGAATAAATTGAATCCATTTTCTTTGCGATCATTCCTTCCAAGCCGTTCTCTGTCGTTAATTCAAAAAATGAAACTCCATGAACGGTTACATGATCACAATATTTTATCACCTCATTTTCAGGAATTAATTGTTGAAGCAATTCCTTCCTTTTTACTAATTCGAGTTCTTTGGTATCTTTTCCATTTAATGATAAAAGATCAAAAACCTGGTACTGAATAGGATTGTCATGGTGCTCTGAATAATGTTGCAGGTATTGAAAATTTGGTTTACCTTTTTCATCCAGAACAACTATTTCTCCATCCAGAACTGCATCAGCTTTGATTGATTTTAATTGGTCAACTATTATTGGATATTTCTGGTGAAAGCTAAGCCCATTGCGGGAATAAAGTAAAATCTCACTTTTTGTTTTCTCTGTAATTGCTCTGTAGCCGTCCCATTTTATTTCAAATAGCCAGTCTTCATCATCAAAAGGCTCTTTAATTTCTTTGGCTAACATAGGTTGTACAAAGTCGGCTACTTTTCTACTTTTTTCCGGGACTACTTTGAAGGGCTTTTTTTTTTGCTCCCTTCTTTATTCTCTTTTAGCCATTTATTGATGGGTGAATTTTTAGGTGTTTCTACTTCACTGTCGTAGGCTGTATCTACTGCATATTTATCGTGGTGTTTTATCAGTAACCAACTATTATCATCCTTTCCCTCTTTGGGTTTGAGCTTTACTAAGGCAAATTCCCCTTTCAACTTTTTACCAAACATTGTCACTTTTAAATTTCCTGCTTTCAATCCTGCCCTTAGATTTTTTTCAGCAGTTTTTCTATCAGAATTTTCAAGATCTGAATAAGTTCCCTTGTCCCATATCTCCACGATACCTGCGCCATAATTCCCTTCGGGGATTTCCCCGGTAAAATCCTTGTAATCGTATGGATGATCTTCAACCATCATGGCGAGGCGTTTATCTTTAGAATTTAAAGATGGGCCTTTTGGTACTGCCCAACTTTTTAAAACCCCATCTAATTCTAACCTGAAATCATAATGAAGATGAGATGCCTTATGCCTTTGAACCACGAATATCAAATCAGATTCAGATACTTTTATCTTACCTGACGGTTCCGACGTCTCCTTAAAGTTTCTTTTCTCGTTGTATTTTGTAAGTGCCATTATGCAGATTTTTTACTTTTTAATTCCAGGCTTGCTTTTAATTGTTCCATCAGGTCTTTCGTCTTGCTGTGAACAATTTTCATTTCTGGTGCTTTTATTTTCTTGCCTTTGGATTTAGCCTTGATTAATTTTAAAAGTTCGTCATTATAAGTATCCTTATACTTTGAGATATCGAATTTGCCGGTCAATTGATCAATCAATGAAATCGCCATTTTTAATTCTGCCGGTTTTACTTCAGTATTGGTTGGTAAGCTTAATTCTTCCGGATCGCGGATCTCTTGTTCAAAACGTATTTTATTTAAGACAATTACATCTCCGTCCGGTCTTAAGATGGCCAATGCTTCTTTATTTCTCATTACAAAAGTAGACACACCCACTTTTTTGGTTTTTTTTAATGCTTCTAATAATAATTTGTATGGTCTTGTTCCTGATTTATCAGGTTCAAGGTAGTAGGGCGTTTCATAGTATAAGCTACTAATTTCCTCTTCTTTTACAAAGTCGGAAATTTCAATTGTTTTCGTTTTTTTTGCGCTTGCGGCTTCAAAATCTTTATCATCCAATACTACATAATCGTCATCAACTTTGTAACCTTTTACAATGTCTCCCCACGTCACTTCTTTCCCTGAATTTTCATTTACCCTCATATATTTGATGTGAGCATGGTCTTTCTTGTCAAGCATATCCAGGTTTAATGTACTAGACTCTGTGGCACTGTACATTTTCACCGGAATATTTACTAATCCAAAGCCGATAGCGCCTGTCCAGATTGATCTCATAATAAATAAATTTAGATTGAATAATACATAACGAAAAAGTTGTGCCGTTTTTTAAAACGCTATGCAATTGATGGGGATTTACATTTAAAATTGACATGATTAAACTTTGAGAAATAATTTCCACAAGGGATTTAATAGTTTTTAATTTATCTGCTAAGTTTTAAATGCCTGACCCGATCATAAATTAACCATTAGGAAAGAAATATTTTCACTTTCAAATTTTGCGTTTGCAAAAGAAAATATTTGATGTACTTTACTTTAAAAAAATTGAATGAAAATAGCTACTTACAATGTAAATGGAGTCAATGGAAGGTTACCGGTTTTACTCCGCTGGTTAAAAGAAACTTCGCCAGATGTTGCATGCCTCCAGGAATTAAAGGCACCTGAAGAAAAGTTTCCTGAGGAAGCCATAAAAGAGGCAGGATACGAGGCAATCTGGCACGGACAAAAAAGTTGGAATGGCGTTGCGATTCTTTCACGAATTGGCACTCCTGAAGAAACAAGGAGAGGTCTTCCAGGTGATCCTGAAGATTTGCATAGCCGATATATTGAAGCCAAAATAAATAATGTAATTATTGGATGCCTATATCTGCCAAATGGAAACCCTGCACCGGGTCCAAAGTTCGATTACAAATTGAGTTGGTTTAAAAGATTCATCAAACATGCATCGGAACTATTAGATTTAGATGTGCCAGTTATTCTAACTGGTGATTATAATGTAATTCCTACTGAATTGGATGCTTATAAACCCGAGCGATGGGTTAAGGATGCATTGTTTCGTCCGGAGAGCCGGGGAGCTTTCAAAACATTAACGCAACAGGGATGGACAGACGCCATTAGGAAACTTTATCCTGATGAGGTTATTTATACTTTTTTCGATTATTTCCGCAATGCCTATGAGCGAAATGCCGGGTTACGGATAGATCATTTTCTATTGAGTCCTCATTTTGATCATCGACTTTTGGCTGCAGGTGTTGACCTGGAAGTGCGTGGTTGGGAAAAGACCAGTGATCATGCGCCAGTTTGGATAGAAGTGAAGGATAAATAAAAATTTATATTAAACGACTATTTTATTTCTCATGGTTAAGGTATTGACAGCTGGTATTTGCCTGTTTGCCTTTTTTCTTTATACAAAAAACTGAAGGGTTGTTATATATCAGCGGGTGTATTCTTATTCGAGAATAATTTTTTACCATTTTGAATGAATAAGTAAACTATTTCTATTTCATTTAGGAAGGGTTATTGTAATTAAAATCTTAAATACAATAGCAAGTTTCAAAAAATAAATACTCAATTATAAAATAGAACATGAGAAAGACAACATTAATTGTAACTGTATTTGCCACTTTATTTCTGGCGCAATCAGTATTGAGCCAATCAATACAAAATAATTTTACTGGTGCCCAGGACACTTTAAAACACTATAATGCATTGTATGTTATTAATTCCAGTGATGTGAAAAGAAATACGTCCACGCTGCGAAATATTAAAAATGCCTTAGAAGATCCACGTCTGAAAGATAAACTCACTG
>JBDTEF010000165.1:0-5371 GCA_039922615.1 Ginsengibacter sp. | reverse complement strand
CTGCTGTAAATTTAAAACCGGCTACCATTTCCTGCCTGTGAAATATATATTCGCCTGCTATTGGTGTTTGTGTCATCGCTTTTATGCTTATAAATTGTATTAAAAAAATGAGTAGAATTTTCATGTTATGAGTTGTTGGTTAATAAGGCTATTCCCACCAATGTTTATTTTCGGCTTCACGTGGCTGCCCGGTTCCTTTTACCCATGGATCATCACTCCAGGCAATGCGGTAATTTTTCCAGCCAAACAGGTCATATTTTTTATTTACTGCAAATTCACCGTCACCACTATCCAGCGCTTTGCTTTGCGGAATACGATAATCTCCCCAATTGCATTTTTTGCTTTTTAGTGTTTTATAGCTTGTCCATATAGCTTCGCATTGATTATTAAAGAACCCATCCGCACCCAGCTCAATATCATCATACCACACTAAATTCCTTTCATCTAAAAAAAAATTTGATGTTAGCTTTCCTTTAAAGAAACCTGCTGATTTTTGCAGGCTGTCTTCATAAAAAATAACATTGCATTCTACAAAACCCTGTTTATAACTTTTATCAACTTGCTTTTTATATATTCCGGCTTTTACAACATTGATTATACCACTAAAACTGGAAATGTTTTCTTTTACTTTTGTCTTACCTGTAACAATATACTGATAAGGGTTTGCTGCACTTTTTTTGACAGAAATAAAATGAATATAAAAGCGCTGGTAATTCTCACCGATAAAGCCAAGCGGCTCCGGCAGTGTAACTGAAATGCTGTCATTTTCCGGCTGTTTTTCATCATTGAACCACAGTTTGCTTAGATCTGCTTTTTTTACAGCAGCATAATAATCTGTTGAAACTTTCTTTTGAGAATAGCCTGTTTGTACCAACATTAAAGAAGAGAAGAAAAAGAGTACGGTTAGTTTTACTTGCATTATTTTTAATTTATACAATACCAGGTTTGGTATTGTGAATTAAAAATAAGCGCAAAAAAAGGTTTTTATAAGTGAGAAGTATTCAGCGGTCTGCGATAATCAGTTAGCGGTAGGTTGAATTTAGTAAATGGTGAATAGAAAACTTATATTTTCGGTATCAGCTTTATAAAATCATCTTTCCGGCGCCGGGCTACATCCAATTCTGTTCCGTCTGATAACAGCACAGTACCACCATCACCGCGGGTGTATTTTTTTACATGGTTCAGATTAATGATAGCAGAATCATGTACCCGAAAAAACTGGTTAGCTGATAATATTTCCTCGAAATCACCAAGTGTTTTACTTACCAAAATAGTTTGCTTATCCAGCAGGTGAAATTTTGCATATCTCCCGTTTGCTTCTACCCTTAATATGTCGGACATCTTTACAAAACTAATACCATCAGAGGCACCCAAAGCAATCGTTTTATCAAGGGGATTTTTATTTGTAAGATTATTAAATAAATGTTCAAACCTTTGCTGGGGTTTCCTTTCCTGCATCCGCTCTTTACACTTTTCTATAGCAATGGTAAGGTCTTCATCATCTACCGGTTTCAATAAATAATCCAACGCACTTACTTTAATCGCATTAATGGCGTACTGATCATAAGCTGTTGTAAAGATCACTTCAAAATTGATTATGCTTATTTTTTTCAGCATTTCAAAGCCATTCATTTTTGGCATTTGGATATCTAAAAAAACCAGGTCAGGTTGATGCTTTGTAATGCTTTCTATTCCATCCGACGGGTTAGAGCAGGTATCAATAATTGTGATGTCAGCCGGGTGCCTTTTTAGCATTAGCGTCAGCATTTCCTGGCTTACCGGTTCGTCTTCAATAATAATTGTTCGTATCATTTTATATTTTTAAATGGGTATTGAAATGATCACTTTTGTTCCGCAACCTTTCCCTGCTTCATTCGTAAGGTCAATGATCTCTACACCTGCAGGTGTGCTATCTACTTTTTTTAATGCCTGCAATCTTTTTTCAGTAATATTTATGCCAACAGACTGATGTGGATCTGCTTCATCATCTTTGAAGGAAACCGCTTTTTTTCGACCAACACCATTATCCTCTATCGTTATCTCCAGCCATTCGCCATGAATGATAAAATGAATGTCGATCCTGCCGTTATCTTCCAGGTGCATGATACCATGCAGCATGGCATTTTCAACGAATGGCTGCACAATCATTGATGGAATTTTTATTTCTCCACTATCAATATTTTCATCCGTAATAATCGAATAAGAAAGCTTTGTTCCAAAACGAAGTTGCTCAAGGTCCAGGTATAAGGTAAGCAGTTGTAACTCTTTCTCCACAGTCACCATACCGCTCTGGCTATTGTCTAAAATAGTCCTGATCAATTTGGAAAATTTCCCGAGGTATTTTTCTGCATTTACGGCTTCATTCGCAATCACAAATTTCTTGATAGAGTTGAGTGCATTAAAAATAAAATGCGGGTTCATCTGGCTGCGAAGAGCCGCCAGTTGTACTTCTGCCAGTTGTTGGTTTACCTGGGCAAGCGCCGTTTTTTGCTGTGTTACTTTTTTCTCAGTATCAATAGAAACGATCTTGCTGCCGACCAATGTGGCAATGGTTTTCAATGCCTGAAGATGTTGTGCTGTAAAGAAGTTTTTTTCATAATGTTCACTATCGATTACACCAAGAATTTGTTCATTGTATTTGATAGGAACACAGATCTCACTCAGGCTTACCATTTCGTCTACCCTATACCGGTAGTCTTTTGTAGTATCAGGAATAAGGATGGCAGTACCGCATTCTACAACAGCGCCTACAACTCTCTGCCCGGGTAATACTTCAAATATCTTTTTGTCTATTTCATCAAGTGTTCCTTCAGGCCCAAAGCCGGCTTTTTGAATAAGTTTTGTATGATCATCGTTCCATAAATAGATCATACAATCCACGAAACCGAGTTTGCGTATGAGGTTTTTTGCAACATCCCACAGTACATCATTCACTTCATTTTTATTGAAAAGAGAAGTTGTAAAAAAGTTACTGATCTGTTCTGATTCAAGTTGTGTTTTATATTTTTCTGTAGTCATTTGCTGCAACCTTGTTTTGCCAGCCTCCAGTTCTTTAAAATTATTTTCCCGCCATTTTATAAAGATCACCAGGCCTGCAATAATGATCATTATGACAAGCGCGATAAACCACCACCGTTGCCAGAAGGGCGGAACAATATGTATGGAAAGCGTTGTTATGTTTCGGCTGAAAACGCCATTGCGGTTTGCGCATTTTACCTCAAAAACATAGTGTCCCGGGTGCAATTGATTGTATTGTACAGCCTGGGTTTCATCAGATAATTGCCAATCTTTATCAACGCCTTTCAGGCGATAATAATATTGTAAACTATTGGCAGAGCTGAATTGCAATGAAGCAAACTCAATGTGGAAGCTATTTTCAAGATAAGAAAGGGAAATTTCAATTTTTTTATTCACAAAATCAGCAGGTTCAATATTTTTATTGAATACTGTAAAAGCGGTAATTGTTACATCCGGCGTAACTCCTTTTTGATTAATGGTCGCAGGATCAAAAACCATAAAACTCTCTGTGGTTCCGATCAGCAGCCTCCCATCCTGCAATGTATAAAAGCGGTTATTAAACCTATTATTAATTACACCATCGTCCTGGTCGTAATTGGTAACCTTCAGGGGATTCAGGTCTACCCTGCTGAAGCCGCCAATCATGGCTACCCATATATTTTTGTTCCCGTCTAAGGTTATCGCCTGTATGAGATTATTCGGCAAGCCCTGTTTGCCTGTAATGGCAGTAAATGTTTTTTTATTCTTATCAAAAATATTAAGGCCACCCTGCGTACCGATCAATAAAGTATCTTTATTGTAGACAGTAATAGCGGTGATCGAGTTGCTGCTGATCGACTGCGGGTTCTTTTCATCCAGGCGGAATGATTCAATAAACCGGTCTTCTTTTTTATCAAATAACTGCAGGCCATTTCCAGTGGTACCTACCCAAATTTTATCATCATCTAACAACAGGCACATTGCCCTACGTGTTATGTTCAGCTCTTTTTTATCAAAATCAGTGTAAGAGGTTATTTTTTGGGTAACAGCATCCATTTTTATTAAACCTTTTGTCCAATGCCCCATCCAGGTATTACCTTCGGGATCCTGTAATATTTGGTTTATATTTCCCTTAAGAATACTATCCTTAAAATTGGTGACTTTGCTTGTAGATGGGTTGAGTAATAATATGCTGCCGCTTTGGTTAGGTGACCATATTATACCATCTTTATCCTGGAAAAGGTTCCATAATTGATTTAATCCACCTGCCGGAACTTCCTTAAATAAATGATGCTTTTTGAAATTAAGGTTTTTGTCAAATTGAACGATACCGCCATTCTGAACATAATAGCTTGCATAAATATCGCCATTCTTTGCCTGTAAAAAATCTGATACTTCTGCAGCCGGCAAGAGATCATATTTATCCGATGGGGTTTTATAAACCGTAAAAGATGGTTTACTAATGTCAATAATATTGATGCCATTATCGGTACCAAGCCAGATGTTATTATTATTATCCTGGGTCAAGGTAATTGGTGATTCCTTCTGCAGGTTAAGGTGCAGACCGTACGACTGACTATTATCAGCAGTGATCACATTGAAACTGTCAGCAGCATAATTATAAATGGCTATTCCCCTTGAAAATACGGGTATTAAAAGTGCGCCTTTATTACTGATAAAAATCTTACCGAGAACGTCGTCGAGATTGTGAAACTTTTTTTGCCCTTGCAATTGAATATTAAATACGTATTGATGAAAATTATTATTGACCAAATTATACCTGTACAATTTTCGATCGTAGCCGGAGCTTAGCCATATATTATTGAAGGCATCAAAAGCCACAGCGCTTACTGCTACTCCGGAAGAAAACAAAGGAAGCTGTTGTGGATTATTATTTTTATCTGTTAATTTCTTTTTATCAGCAGATAATTTTTTAATGCCCGAAGTAGTCGCAAACCAAAGATTGCCTGAATGATCTATTCCCATACCACTGCTGTACGCATTGTTCATTTGCAAAAGGGAATTCATTGGTTCAAAATGATTCGTTTTATCATTCAGCATAAAATATCCATTGTGAGCAGTCACCCAGATATTTCCCTGGCTATCTTCCAAAAATTGCCAGATACCACTTATCTTTTCTGCAACCGGCGGCAGATGAATATTATAATTAAAGAATTTGCCGGTACTAGTATTTAATAAATAAGGCCCATCCTGGTCTGTACCGATCCATAGTCTTTTTTTACTGTCTTCATAAATGGCATTTATCCAGTCGTTGTGCAGAGCCTCTTCATTGTGTATATCGGATTGATAGGTCACAAATCTTTTTCCATCGTATCGTTGTAAACCTGTCTGGGTACCTATCCAGAAGAATCCC
>JBDTEF010000164.1:0-31970 GCA_039922615.1 Ginsengibacter sp. | reverse complement strand
TTGTACCGTCTTCAATACTGGCATATAGACGTTACTATCGCAGACCTTGGAAATGTAAAATCCGGAGATTCATTGGCTGACAGTTATTCTGCTGCACAAATCGTAATTGAAGAATTACTAAAATTAAAAAAGAGCATAATTATACTTGGAGGTTCGCATGACAATACACTGGCACAATACAATGCTTATAAAAATTTGGGAACAATAATAGAAGCAACTATTGTGGATGCCAAAATTGATGTAAAAAATGAATCCATGTTACCTTCAGAAAACTTTTTGATGGAGATGCTTACTGAAGAACCCAACATGGTACGGCAATACAATCACATTGGTTTTCAAAGTTATTTTGTATCGCCTAAGATCCTTGAAACCATTGATAAGCTTAGGTTTGATTGTTTCAGAGTCGGGGTGGCAAAAGAAAAAATGGAAGAGATGGAACCGGTGATCAGGAGCACGGATTTGATGAGTTTCGATATATCTGCAATTAAAAACAGCGATGCGCCAGCATCTAATTGTAGCCCAAATGGTTTCAGCGGAGAAGAAGCGTGTAGCCTTGCCCGTTATGCCGGTATGAGCCAGGTTCTTTCTTCGTTTGGGATTTATGGTTATGATCCATCTAAGGATATAAATGAAATGACGGCTTTACAAATAGCCCAGATGCTTTGGTATTTTATAGATGGTAAAAGCCGGAGTAAACAAGAATCTTCTATGACTGATAATCACAATTTTAATGAATACCACACTTCTTTCACCGAAATAGATACGATGTTTTTACAAAGCAAAAGAACAGGAAGATGGTGGATGCAAATGCCTGATAAACACCTCGCTGCATGTAGTTATAATGATTATTTATTGGCCAGTAATAATGAAATTCCGGAGCGGTGGATGAGGATTCAGGAGAGAGATGTTTGATGTGTTTTGATTTGAAAGTTTACCTCCCAAACATCTTATTCATCTCCTCTTGTTTAAATTCCAGGAAAACAGGCTTCCCTGTTGGCGTCGTATTATTTATTTCGCAATTAAACAGGTCTTTTATCAATTCCTTTATTTCACTTTCAGAAAGATAGGTACCTGCTTTCACCGATTGTTGCCAGGCCATGGACCGCAACAATTTTTCTCTTTTATCAAAATTAGGTTCCATATTAAAATGCTTATACTGCTCAAGCATTTTTTCCAGTGCTGCCTTTTCATTACCGTCAGGCACATTTGCCGGAGAGCCTTGAATGATGAAAGTATGATTGCCAAAGGGTTCTACCTGGTAACCTAATAAATTCAAATCTGCTAACAAGTCATTTAATAATACCGCATCAGTGGGCGTGAGTTCAACCGCCACAGGGAATAAACTTCGCTGAATAGAAATTGGCTTCCCCTTCATCGCTAAAATAAATCGCTCATACAAGATGCGCTCATGGGCATTTTGTTGGTGAATAATGATAAATCCATTGCCATTTTCTGCAACCAAAAAACTCTTTTTTACCTGGATAAATTTATCTGTCGATGGAGCTACTTCACGCGGTGGACTTTTAAAAGTAGTGCTCAAAGAATTATTCTGAGAAACGGTTCCCTGGTCTACCTCTTTTTCATTAATAAAAGAAGTGCTCATTAAACTTTTATCCCAAGGCGCAAGGTCACTTTTATTACTGATGAAATGAGCCTGGTTTTTTTGCGTAAAGGTGTTATATAAAGATGTTCCTAAGGCAGCAGACTGTTTTTCCTGGGTGAAAGGTTTGCTCACGGCATCTGTATGTTGAATAGAGGCATCCAGGTCAAAATCAAGCGCCGGCGTTATGCTATACTGCGCCAGGGAATGCTTTACGGCAGACTTGACAAAGGCATAAATAATTTTCTCATCTTCAAATTTGATTTCCTGTTTGGTAGGATGCACATTAATATCAAGCCTTGAAGGATCTATTTCTATAAATAATGCATACATGGGGAAGCTATCTTTGGCAATCATATCTGAGAAAGCATTCATCACTGCATGATTGAGATAAGCGCTTTTTATAAACCGGTTGTTTACAAAAAAATACTGGTCACCTCTTGTTCTTTTGGCTGTTTCCGGTTTCCCTGCAAAACCATAAATGTTCATGTAATCCGTTTCCTCTTTGACACTCACCAATTTGGAAGCATAATTATTACCTAGAATCTGGATGATCCTTTGTTTTAGAGAACCTTTTTCCAAATGAAAAACCTCCTGGCCATTGGAAGTAAGGGAAAAAAATATTTCAGGAAATGACATCGCAACCCTAATAAATTCATCGATAATATGTCGTAATTCCGAGGTATTGCTTTTTAGGAAGTTGCGCCTTGCAGGTACATTAAAGAATAAATTTTTCATGCTGATATTGGTACCCGTAGTAGTCGCAACAGGTTGCTGAGTCACTACAACACTATTTTCAATCTCGATAAAAGTGCCTATGGAATCTTCGGCCTTTTTTGTTTTGATTTCTACCTGCGCCACACCTGCAATGCTGGCGAGCGCCTCTCCTCTAAAGCCCATTGTTTTGATATGAAACAAGTCATCAATGCTTTTTATTTTAGAGGTAGCGTGCCGCTCAAAGCTCATGCGGGCATCGGTTTCACTCATGCCTTTTCCATTGTCGATTACCTGTACCAAAGCCTTACCGGCGTCATTCACAAATAATTTTATTTCTGTAGAACCCGCATCTACTGCATTTTCCAACAACTCTTTCACTGCACTTGCCGGGCGCTGAATCACTTCTCCAGCTGCAATTTGGTTGGCAATATTTTCCGGTAATAAATTAATAATATCAGCCAATGGTTTTCTTTTTATTATTTATCCTAAAATTAAACTTTTTGTGCGAGCAATTTTTATCATCCCCGTTGTTGATGTTATCCAATTTACTAGTAATCATTCCCAAAATAATTTTCCAAATATTTTGCCTTCAAAAGAGGGAAATAAAAAACCTCTTAATTTTTTAATTTAAGAGGTTTTTAATACTTTAATAGATCAGGGATAAGTTACTTACTATCTTATCAAGATTCATAACCCTGTTTATAACTATCTTTTAGATTTATTCTGTTTTCTTTTTCCAAAAATATTACCTTCTTTCAGACCGTTACCTTCAGGACTTCCAAGCCTTGTCATTGCACACCTGAAACCAACTGTGCTGCTAGCCTGGTCCTGCTCCATAAAGCGCCTTGATCCGGGAGCTAACCAGTAAGGCATATCATCCCAGCTTCCACCCTTGATCACACGCGATTTGTCACTTACAAGTGAAGTAATACCGTATCCATAAGATACATTCGATATGGAGTCACCATCTAAATAATTAATCACATCACCTTTCTGATAGTTTGTTCTGTTTTCAGCTTCAGCATCAGTAACAACCACTTTTTTCAAGCGACCCATTGTATCTCTTTCATATTCACCAGACCCGTTTTTATAAAATTTCTCGAATTTATTACCACGGAATGGATTTACATCATCTACATCTAAAGGTGTCAATGGCCTGTAAACATCTCCCACCCACTCATTCACATTACCACTCATGTTATACAATCCGAAGCCATTTGGATAGAAAGATTTGATAGGTCCAGGATAAGCGGCACGGTCATTCAATCCACCGGCAACACCCATAACGTCTCCATTTCCTCTTTTAAAGTTAGCCAGAAATTGTCCCTGCCAGCTACCACGACGATTATCGCGAAGGCCATTTATATTTTTACTCCAGGAATAAACTTGCTGATCGGTGAATAATTCTTCACCACGATTCTTTTCTTTGGTTCTTTTTTTAGGATTTTGCGCAATCAATCCATAAGCGGCATATTCCCATTCTGCTTCTGTTGGAAGGCGATAGCCAGGCTGCAAAATTCCATCTTCAAATGTTACTGTAGTTTTTGGCTTTCCACTTACGTCCTTTAAAGCAACTTTTTTGTTTGGCGCCCTTTTATTGTTGATTGCCTCAGGATCCATTAAATAAGTATCCGTGTTAAAAGTAGCATCACCTTCTCCTCCTCGCATTGCAGCTAAAGGTGCTGTTTTATTTAAATATCCTTTATCAATCAATACTTTTTCATTTACCCTGTCCGTTCTCCAAATACAAAAATCGTGCGCCTGCTCCCAGGTAACACCTACCACAGGATAATAATTATAAGCAGGATACCTGAAATAATAATCAACCATAGGTTCATTAAAAGCCAATTCACTTCTCCAAACCAATGTATCAGGTAATGCCATCCTCATGATAGCAGTGTCGTTATCAAATGTATTTGAAAGCCAATATAAATATTCACGGTAATGTACGTTGGCGACCTCAGTCTCATCTATGTAAAATGAATTAACACTTACGCGACGTGGAATATTATTCCAGTCTCCCATAATATCATCTTGTTTGGCACCCATAATAAAAGTACCACCCTGGATAAATACTAATCCCGGTCCGGCCTTTTGCTCTTTGGCTTTTACGACATTAAAGTTGCCATAATTTTTATCATTATAAGCCCACCCTGTGGATGAAGAATATTCTTTCTTCTTGCCAAAAATACTTCCGTTTTTACAAGAACTAAAGGCAAATGAAGCTGCCACTATGATTATAATAATTTTGCGTACTGACAATGTTTTGAGCATGGAATCGATTTGAATATTATGTAGAGGTCTCTTTTATCCTGGGTAATTTTCTTTATGACTGCGAATATAAATACTTTATTTGGTTTTATTTATAGCGCTGATTTCTATTTTTGCACGAAGAAAGCTATATTTTACATACTTTTCACAATTTAAATTCTATTTTTTTTAAGAAAATAAAAAATTATTTAAAACTAATAGCGATTATTATCTACAAATATTTTTATAACATCTTGTGTATTATACTGTTTCACTCTTTTCCTTCGTTAACTTTTGAAATACATCGTAGACCTTTACTCTCTCTTCAGAATTATTCAAATTCTCAATTGCCCTACCGTCAATTTCAACTACAGGCGTTAATTCTCCCATAGTTCCGGTAGTAAATACCTCATCTGCATTATAAAACTCTGCAATAGAAATATTTTTTTCAATTACTTCCATTGATAAACTTCTTGCAATTTCAATTACCAATCCCCGCGTAATTCCCGGAAGGCAGGCATCCGCATGAGGTGTAAAAAGAATATGATTCTTTACCATAAATATATTACAGGCATTTGTCTCTGCTACGAAACCATAATTATCCAACATGATTGCATCATCGGCATTACAAAAGTTTGCTTCAATTTTTGCAAGTATATTATTGATCAAATTATTATGGTGTATTTTGGAATCCAGGTTCATGGGCGAATTTCTTCTTACGTGAGAAGTAATTAGTTTGATACCATGCGCGTTATCATAAACCGGTGGTTTAAATTCGGCCAATACAATCAAACAGCAACCTTTTTGGTTTAACCTGGGATCCATTCCTGAAGTGATTTTTTCTCCCCTTGTTAATGTAAGCCGGATATGAACATCTGTAGTCATATTATTTCCTTCAAGTGTTTGCCGGATCGCGTCTTTAATTAACTCCCTGGACGGGATATTTTTGAAGTCTAAAGTTTTTGCAGAGGCGAGAAGACGGTCGAGGTGTTTCCCCAAAGAAAATATTTTCCCTTCATAAAGGCGTAGACCCTCCCATACTGCATCGCCACCTTGCACTACACTGTCAAACACCGAAACCTTCGCATCCTGACGAGGTAATAATTCACCTCCTACATATATCCGGATATTGTCATTCTTTGAATTGTACTGTTGTAACATCTTTTAAGCTTTTATAGCGTGTTGAAATAAATTTTCATAATAAACTTTACTTTCCAAATACAATGGCGCAAGGTAGTCCGGCAATATCCGGTCACTGGTAGACTGTTTCTCGAACCCGGTAGTTTCATGCACATTTTTATACCAGTGTTTAGCCCAAACACCATCTTCTTTTTTAGGCCCGGTTGGCCAGGAAAGCATTTGCGAATAAAATGGAATACCAAGCTTGTCACACAATTTACGTATAATGCGTTCCGGCGATAGTAATATATCGTTGGAATCCACAACGAGGGGATTTCCATTATTAAGTAATAAATACTTATATAATTCCCATTGCTTTTTAATACCAATATCCTCCATAGTTACACCGGGGCGTACCTGTGCATATGAACTAATGATCTGCCCGGGATCTCTTATAAAAATAATATTAGAGAAACCCGATAAAAAATTAAGATCAAGATCAAGCAAATGATGGGTCATTTGTTTGAAAAACAAAACTGGTTTTTCATAGTCTTTAAGCATATTTTCAATCACAATATTGGCATCTTTATTTTGCGAAGCGAGTATCTCTTCAGTTCCGGGATGATCCAATTGAGTCTCAGATAAATAATAAGCGTATAAAGGTTCATCAAACACAATTGTATCCGGCCTTTGAGCAAAAGAATACATGAGTGCTGTTGAAATATTTCGCGGGCTGCTCCAAAGACAAATCCTTTTTTGTTTCATGAAAAAATTTTACAAATAAAAATAATAACAAATAATGAATTAATAGATCGTAATTTTTAAAAAAATTTACCCGGGCAATTATCAATTTGATAAACGGCAGGAAGATTCAAAAATACATTCTCCTTTCTTTTATCCGATGCCCGGGAAAATATTTGTTTGAAAAATTTATTTACCTGTTAAATTATTCATTTTTAAAACCAATTTAAAAAATAATTCGTTCTTAGTAAAGAATGACCAAAGATTATTTTCCAAACTGCAGCAATTAACGGAGGTGGAAAAAGATCAGGCTAAGACAAATACACAAGACCAGAATTAAAATTTCTTTCCTATTTCAATAAAAATGATATTTTTACAACCTTGAAAAATATAAATATATAGGACAAGCTCTACTTCATCCGAACTAAGAAACATGAAAAAAACCTTCGCGATCCTGTCAGTACTACTTATTTTATTTGTAGACAATACAAACGCTCAATCTTCCGCACAACCCATTAATGTGGTGACAACAGCCGTTCCATTCCTCCGAATATCTCCAGATGCAAGATCGGGAGGCATGGGTGAGACGGGAATAGCTACCCTGCCGGATGCCAGTTCAATATTCTGGAACCTTTCTAAAATACCATTTGCGAAAAGCAAAGCTGAAGCCTCTTTTACCTATACTCCCTGGTTAAAGGCTTTGCAGTTAGAAGATGTATACCTTCTTGCTGCAGCTGGATATTATCAGTTAGATGATCTGCAGGCAATCTCAGGATCTATTCGTTATTTCAGCCTTGGAACTATACAATTTACAGATAACAATGGAACGGAACTCACCAAAGGTCAACCAAGAGAATTCTCCGTTGATGCGGGTTATTCCCGTAAACTATCCGATAAATTAGGATTAGGTATTGCTTTGAGATATATTAATAGTAGCCTGGCAGCAGGTTTCTCAGGTGGTACTTCCTATAAAGCAGGAAACGCTGTAGCGGGTGATTTGTCTTTTTACTATAATGGAAGTGAATCCGGCGATCAGTCAGGTTTTAACTTTGGTGCTACGCTAACTAACCTGGGTTCCAGAATATCTTATACCAATGATGCTTCACAAAAAGATTTTATCCCTGCTAACCTTGGCCTGGGAGCTGCCTACGTAAATGTCGTAGATGAGACTAGTAAAATAACTTTTGCCATTGATGCCAACAAACTATTGGTGCCTACTCCTCCCGCTCTTGGGGATGAGCAAGGCCTCATTGATTATCATAATAAAGGTGTTGTAAGTAGCTGGTTTAGTTCATTTGGTGATGCCCCGGGTGGATTTAAAGAGGAGCTTAAAGAAGTTCAGATTTCTGCAGGTGCAGAATATAGTTACAATGACCAGTTTCTATTAAGAGCAGGATATTTTTATGAGGCGCCTACAAAAGGCGATAGGAAATATTTTACAGTAGGTGCCGGGTTAAATTACAATCTATTCGGTCTAAATTTCTCTTATCTTTTTCCCACAGGAAATGGAATTAATAGAAATCCATTATCCAATACACTAAGATTTAGTTTGGTTTTTAATTTTGATAAGTCAACCGCAGTTGGTGGTGATTTGTAAAAAGACCAATCAATTTATAATAACAGGACGCCTCTTTTTTGAGGCGTTTTTTTTACTCTGTCTGATTTCTGTTTTCTTTGCAAACTTAGAATGAATCAGCAAAAAATATCGGGCAGTTATTTTAAGAAAATAAATACATTTCTACATTTAAATTTGTAACGTTATGCAACAATTACCTTATAGAACCGGGTTTGGTATTGACTTTCACCAATTGGTAGCAGGAAGAGAACTTTGGATAGGTGGCATTAAATTAGCCCATCATAAAGGAGCACTTGGTCATAGTGATGCAGATGTATTGCTACACGCCATTTGTGATGCTATGCTTGGCGCAGTATGCCTTGGAGATATTGGCGTACATTTTCCAGATACAGATCAATCTTTTAAAGACATTGATAGTAAAATTTTATTAGAAAAAAGTTATTCATTAGTGAAGGAAACGGGATACCTGATCGGTAATATTGACGCAACTGTTTGTCTTGAGTTTCCTAAACTGAAACCACACAGCCTGCAAATGAGGGAAACAATTGCCGGATTGCTGAACATTAGCCTTGATCAGATTTCCATTAAAGCAACCACTTCGGAAAAAATGGGATTTGTAGGAAGAGAAGAAGGAATTTCTGCCTTCTCAACAGTACTTTTAATGAGAGATAATAACCAAAAGGATAATCCAGATAATTCAAAAAAACTTTAATCGAAAATTATAAAAGAATGAATGAAGTGACCATTCAAATAATCAATAATTCTGAAAACCCTTTGCCTGGATATGCTACAATCGGATCATCAGGAATGGATTTGAGAGCGGATTTAGAAGAGCCGGTTACATTATTACCGCTTCAGAGAAAATTGGTACCGACAGGAATATTTGTTCAAATTCCAGAAGGCTATGAAATACAAGTCAGACCCCGTAGCGGACTTGCTATTAAAAATGGTATTACATGTGTAAACGCACCCGGTACAGTAGATAGTGATTACCGGGGAGAATTGAAAGTAATCCTGATTAATTTATCAGCCGAAAGCCACACAATACATAGTGGCGATAGAATTGCACAGATGGTGTTGGGGAAAGTGGAGAGAGCAATTTTACAGATTGTTGGCAAACTGGAAGAAACGCAGAGAGGTGAAGGAGGATTTGGTCATACAGGACACAACTAAAAGCCCTTCAGTTTTATCTGTATATATGAATGCTAAAATAAAGAGATGAAATTTACTTTTCAACCAATAATAATATTAATAATAATAGGTGTTGCTATTATAAGTAGCTGTAGTTCTACCAAGAAATTACAGCCCACCATTCCTATACAGGATACTACTTTTCGTGATACATTATATGTAAGTCCAAAGCCAGTAACTACTGATGATTCATTAAAAGTCAGTTACAATTTTCTCAAAGTATTAAAGAGGAATGAAATTGATTTTAAAACGTTTTCTTCAAAAGCAAAAGTTCAATTTGAGGATAAAAATGGCCGACAGCCTGATGCCAATGCAATTATCCGGATGCAAAAAGATAGCACAATCTGGATTTCTGTAAGCTCTACTTTTTTAAACATAGAAGTGGTTCGGATTTTGATCACTCCCGACACGCTTATTATCATTAATAAACTGGAAAAATCAGTTGAAAGCCATCCTTATAAATACTTACAGGGTACTGTACAACTTCCGCTGACATTTTCAATGGTACAGGATATATTCATTGGCAATCCCGTATTCATAAATGATTCTATCATTTCTTCCTCACTTACAGAGGGTAAAATATTGATAGAAACAGCCGATAAATTTGTAAAAAATTTGTTGACAATTTCAACAGAAAAAAATCTTTTATTAAGTAGTAAAATCACCAATGACTTCAACGGACTCATCCGCACAGCCTCCCTGGAATACGCAGATTACAGTACAATTGGTCAGCACTTATTTGCAAACTACCGCGCATTAAAAGTGGATAATGAATCAAAAATTGATCTCAGAATGGCATTGAGGGAGGTTGAGTTTAACAATGAATTATCATTTCCATTCACTGTTCCGGGAAATTATAAAATAAAATAATTGTTACTTTAAGCAATTTCAATTCACACTGAAACCATCCAATCATTTTCAATAAAATTTAACGTGCATGGGCATAAAATTTTTGACAGCTTTTTTCTTTGTATTGTGCGCTCACTATTCATTTGGACAAGATAAAAGTGCGCTACAGAAACAAAGAGACCAGCTTAAAAATGAAATTTCTCAAACAGAGAAAATTCTGAACGAGACCAAAAAAACCGCTACAGTAAATATTGGCCAGCTTTCACTTATCAATAAGAAACTTGATTTACAAGGAAATGTAATACAGAGTATAAATGGAGAGATCAAAAATCTCAATAACGATATTTATACTTCACAATTGGAGGTTAATAAAATGAAACGGGTATTGGACACCCTGAAGCAGGAATATGCGAAGAGCATGGTTTATGCCTACAAAAACAAGAACAACTATGATTTTTTAAATTTCATTTTTTCTGCGCATAATTTCAATGATGCCATCAAGCGGGTAGCTTATTTAAAATCCTATAGAAATTACCGGGAAAAACAAGGAGAAAATATTGTAAACACCCAGGTGATGATGGAGGATAAAATTGCGCTCCTTTCCGGGAAAAAGAAACTCAAGAGTAATGTATTAAATGAGCAGGGAAAAGAGTTGACTTTATTAGAAAATCAACAGCAGGAGAAAGCCACCATTGTTAATGAATTGAAGGGGAAAACAAAAGAATTAAGTTCACAAATAAATTCAAAACGTAAGCAGGATGTAAAATTGAGCAATGCGATTTCCACGATGATCAGGAGAGAAATTGAATTAGCAAGAATTGAGGCTGCGAAAAAGGAAAAAGCAAGGCTGGACGAATTGAACAGGAGAAAAGCGGAGGAAGCCGCGACGGCAAAAGCAGCCAAAGATGCAGCTGCCATAGCTGCCGCTGAAATAGCAAGAAAAAATACAAAAGTTGAACCAAAAGCTACCGAAAAAGTGGTTGCGGCAAACCCGGTAGAGCCCGTAAAAATTGCGCCCAAACCAGTTGTAAAAGAACCTGTGAGAGAAACTGTTTCCACACCAAAACCCAACAGCAGTGTATTGGTAAGAAGTGAAGCAGATATAGCACTCAACACTAGTTTTGAAAGAAATAAGGGCTCTCTTCCGTGGCCGGTAAATGGTTTTGTAATTACTCATTTTGGTTTAAATAAATTTCCTGGCGGCATTGATTATTATGAACAGGGAGTTACTATAGGTACAAAAATAGGTGAGCCCGTAAAAGCAATATTTGACGGAGAAGTAACAATGGTAAGTTATGTAGATAATGTGCAAACCGTATTTATTAAACACGGCAAGTATTTTACAGTTTATAGCAACCTTGAATCAGTTAATGTACAAAAAGGCAGCCAGGTGAAAACCGGTCAACAATTAGGAAAAGCCGGGGTAAATGAGGAAGGTGCTGGAGGAAGTGTTCAATTTGTTATCATGAATGAGCTGGACAATGTGAATCCTGAATCCTGGTTAAGAAAATAAATTTCCATCTGAATAGTGAAATTTTTTTATGACATTTCTTCAAAATAGAAGAAGGGATTACAGGTTTTTTTGAAAAATATTTCCACGTCTGATTGGATACATCACAAACTTTATTTTAATGGCATATATTTTTGAAATAAAAGGAGTAAAACCTACGTATGGTCATAACTGTTATATTGCCCCCAATGCCACTCTTGCAGGTGATATAATTATGGGAAATGAATGTAGCATCTGGTTCAATGCAGTGCTTCGTGGTGACGTAAATTCTATCAGGATTGGCAACAAAGTAAATATCCAGGATGGAGCAATTGTGCATTGTACTTATCAACGCTCAGTTACCAAAATAGGAAACAATGTTAGTATCGGTCACAATGCAATTGTGCATGGCTGTGAGATTGAAGACAATGTATTGGTAGGAATGGGCGCCATCATCATGGATCATGCAAAGATTGGCAGTAATAGCATCATTGCCGCAGGAGCCGTAGTATTGGCCAATACAATTGTACCGCCGAATTGTATTTACGGAGGAGTTCCTGCAAAAAAAATAAAAGATATTTCTGAAGAATTATCAAAAGGAGAAATAGAGCGGATTGCCAATAATTATATTTTGTATGCCTCCTGGTATGGCGAAACAAATGATGGGTTATGAATGATGAATGTTGAATGATAAGCGGTGAATTATCAATTGTCAATTATCAATTATCAATTAAAATTCTTACCATTTTTTATTATCAATCGTACCTAAAATATTCAGATAACCTACATATCTGCTTGCAGAAATTTTACCATCTTCTACAGCTAGTTTTACAGCGCAGCCAGGTTCTTCAATGTGCATGCAATTGTTGAATTTACAGTCATTGATCAGTTCCCTCATTTCAGGAAAATAATGTGACAACTCATGTAATTCTATATCCATCAAAGCAAATTCCCGCATGCCTGGTGTATCAATTATTTTACCACCAAAAGGCAAATCGTACATTTCCGCAAAAGTAGTTGTATGCAATCCCTTTCCACTCCAGTCACTTACATCCTGCGTTTTCAATAGCAATTCCGGAAAGATGGAATTAATAAAGGAAGATTTTCCCACGCCCGAATGGCCACTTAATAATGTTACTTTATCTTTTAATAAATGATTTACTTCTTCTACACCATTTCCGTTATGTAAACTCATTGATAAAACCTTATATCCTATTGCTTCATAAGTGGTTTTGATTTCTTCAAATTTTTCCCGTTCTTTTTTTTCATACAAATCACTTTTATTAAAAACAAGGATGGAAGGAACATGATATGCTTCTGACGCAACCAAAAATCGATCGATAAATCCTGTGGAAGTTTTGGGATCTTTTAATGTGGCTAATAAGATACTTTGGTCGAGATTGGAGGCAACAATATGGTGTAAATGTTTATTATGAGGCGACTGCCTGGTGATGTAATTTTTCCTTGGATAAATATGGTGAATAACCACAGAACCTTCGGCGATTTCTTCCACATTTACATCCACCCAATCACCTACTGCTAATGGGTTTGTTGAGGTGAGACCGCCAATTTTGAATTTTCCTTTGATACGGGCATTCAGCAAATCCCCGGCTTCATTTTTTACCTGGTACCAACTTCCTGTAGATTTGTAAACAAGTGATTTCATTTTTTCCTGTAATGCATTATTGTACACGAAGGTAAAGTACTGTGATTAAGAAAAAGATATAAACAACCGGTCAAAAAATTCAGTTAGGGAAACTTTTTGAATACACGATATCTTAAAAATGATTCCAGGAAAAGGAAAAATAAGGCAGCAAAAATAAATGGATAATATTTTTCTGTAAACCGGCTGTAGGTCGTTATTTCCACTTTCGATTTTTCCAGGCGATCAATTTCATTATAAATATTTTCCAGGCTCCTGTTATCTGTAGCCCTGAAATATTTACCACCCGTTTCTGAAGCAATATTTTTTAAAAGTGCTTCATCGATCGTAACTTTTTCATTTTGAATGACGATTCCCATCGGTGTATTCACAGGCGTTGGCGCATAGCCGTCCGTACCAACGCCGATGGTATATACTTTTACTTTAAAAGCTTTTGCGATTTCTTTCGCTGTAGATGGATCGATAAACCCACCATTATTTACGCCATCAGTAAGTAAAATGATCACCTTGCTTTTTGATTTACTTTCTTTTAATCGATCTACACTTGTAGCAAGACCTGATCCAATGGAAGTGCCATCTTCAAGCAAACCATTTCGAATTTGTTGCACCTGGCTTTTAAGTACATAGTGATCTGTTGTGAGTGGGCACTGCGTAAAACTTTCTCCGGCAAAAATGACAATACCTATTTTATCTGACGGCCGATGATCAATGAATTCAGAAGCCACATTCTTCGCAGCTTCCATCCGATTTGGCTGAAAGTCCTGGGCCGTCATGCTACCGCTTACATCTATACATAAAATGATATCAATACCTTCTCCCTCAGATTGTTGCTCACTGTATTTAACCTGAGGTCTTGCCAATGCTAAAATAATACTGCAGAGGGCAAGTAATCTCAACAAAAACGGTACATTAAATAATAAATTCCTTGCTGACCTATTATCTTTCAAACCTTTTGTAGTAGACAATTTAATTGATGCCTGCTGCTTTTTTCCCAAAGTATATTTCCAGATAACCAGGATTGGAATCAGAACGAATAGCAGGAAGAAAAAAGGCTGCCCAAATGTAATATCGCTAAAATAATTATAGACCACTATCCAATTTTTGGTTAGATAATTTATGAATTTCGGTGACCATGTTTTTTATTTCTGCAAAACATTTTTCATCCTCGGAAGCCGGTGGTATATATTTTGCAAATTTTACCGCATTACTCATTTGCAGAGAATCAGTATAACCTGTTATCTGTTGCTCGCTAAAATGATAAGCATCTAATTTCTTCAGAATCTCATCTGTAGTGAGGTGAAATTGATCAGCATTCGTTTTGCGGGAAAGATATCTTTTTAAAATAACCACCAGCTTTGTATGGAATTCTTTGGCCTTGTTTTGGTCAATCAAATTTTCTTTTTCTAACCCGCTAAAGGATTGCATGGCTTCTTCATATGGAGATAATTTCGCATCAAAAACTGCCATGGCAGTTTTCTTCTTTCTTCCTTTCTTCACAAGGTAAAAGATCAGCAATAAAATAAGTAAACTACCAGATACTATTAAGGCCCAAACCCACCATGGCCATGTATCCTTTACTTCAATAATTGTTTTAATATCGTGAAAAGGCTGTATACTATCTAACGGTGAATAGCCAACATTGATGACCACTGAATCAGTCAATATGGAAAATGTGGAATCTATTGAAAGTGTCTGAACTTTAAATTCAAGAGGTGGAATTACTTTTCTCCCGGAATCAAAATTGGTAAGCGTGATCGTTTGAGTAAGGATTACTTCATTATTTACGTTCGCCGTATCCAATTTTGATCTACTGACCACTTCAAATCCGCTAAAATCTTTTGGAATAGCAAACCATGAAAATTGGTAGTTATTGGCAGGTACAGAAACCTGTATCCTGTAATCTAATTGTTGACCTATTAATATCGAATTTTTGTTAGTAGATGTCCTAATGGTCGGAAGCTGGGCAAATGTCATTTTTCCAGATATCATTAACCCTAAAACCAGGAATATAATAATTTTAATTTGTCGGCCCATTTTCTCTCTGTTACTTACTTTTTGATCCTTTTTGCAAAAAATTGTTGAAGAATCTTTATATAATCTTCATCCGTACGCAAATGCAAAAGATCTGCGCCCGCTTTTTTAAATATATTTTTACAACTTGTACTGTGATTTATAAAATTCTGGTGATACTGATGTCGAACCATTGCATTTGAAGTGTCCAGCCATTGTGTATTTCCTGATTCTAAATCTTCCACTTTCATTAATCCCAAATCGGGTAATTGACTATCCATTTTATCATATACTTTTAAACCGATCACATCGTGCCTGCTTCCTGTAACCCGCAATCTATGCTCATAATCTTCATCAAGGAAATCACTCATAATAAAAGCGATACTTCTTTGGTTATTATTCCTGGAAAAGAATTTCAGGGCATCTTTCAGATTTGTTCCTGTTCGTTTAGGGGTAACCGTTAGTAGCTCTCTCACAATATATAAAGCGTGGCTCTTTCCTTTTTTTGGTGGTATGTATTTTTCTATCTTATCGCTAAAAAAAATCGCACCCACTTTATCATTGTTATGAATAGCACTAAAAGTAAGTACAGCACCCGCTTCCGTAATTAAATCTCTCTTTCTTTGGTGCACTGTACCGAATAACGAACTCGCACTTACGTCTACTAATAAAATGACAGTAAGCTCTCTTTCTTCTTCAAAAACTTTGGTAAAAGGATGCGCATAACGGGCGCTGACATTCCAATCGATAAATCGTACATCATCACCATGAGAATATTCACGCACTTCTCTAAAACGCATACCTTTTCCTTTAAACGCAGAATGGTATTCACCCGCAAAGAGATGAGTCGTAATTTTCTTACTTATGATCTCAAGTTGTTTTACTTTTTGTATGATTTCCGCCGTAGATAACAAAGTTTTTTTATACAATTTTTAGATGAAATAATTTAAAGTAATGAACTTTTTAGGGCACATTAACTACTTTCAAAATTTCTGAAATTATATTCTCCACATTTACATTTTCTGCTTCTGCTTCATAGGTTAATCCGATACGATGGCGTAAAACATCTTTGCAAATATTTCGTACATCTTCAGGGATTACATAACCACGCTTATTAAGGTAGGCATAGGTTTTAGCTGCAAGAGCCAGGTTAATACTTGCCCTTGGTGAACCTCCAAATGATATGAGTGGTTTAAGCTTTCCCAATTTAAATTGGTCAGGATAACGTGTAGCGAAAACAATATCGATTATATACTGTTCTACTTTTTCATCCATGTAGACTTCCCTTACTAATTGCCTCGCATCCAAAATCTCCTCTGAAGAAACTACTGCATTGATTCTTGGCTGTGGACCTCCCAGCACATTTTGCCTGATGATAGCTTGTTCTTCAATCCTCGTTGGATAATCAATTATTACTTTGAGCATAAACCTGTCCACCTGGGCCTCAGGTAATGGGTAAGTACCTTCCTGCTCAATCGGATTCTGTGTAGCTAACACCAGAAAAGGTTCTTCCAATTTGTAGGAATGATTACCAATGGTAACCTGTCTTTCCTGCATGGCTTCTAACAAAGCACTTTGCACTTTCGCCGGTGCCCTGTTTATTTCATCTGCCAAAATAAAGTTGGCGAAAATCGGACCCTTGCGAACTACAAATTCATTCTTTTGCTGATTGTAAATCATAGTACCTATCACATCTGCAGGTAAAAGATCAGGTGTAAACTGTATACGACTAAACTGTGCATTGATTGTACTTGCTAAAGATTTTATGGACAGCGTTTTTGCCAGGCCGGGAACCCCTTCTAACAAAATATGGCCATTGCTAAGCAAACCGATCAAAAGCCGCTCTACCATGTGTTGTTGTCCTACAATTACTTTCCCGATTTCAGCATGAATCCTGTCAATAAAAGTAGCAGAATAATTAATTTTTTCATTTAAACTACGTATGTCTTCAGCTGTTTGTACCATCTTAATTTTTTACATTTAAAGTATAATTCTCAAAAGTTGCAAATTACGAACATGAAATAAAAAAATTCCTAATTTGCAAAAACCTTCACGGAAAAGAATGTTAAAAACAAAAGAGCCGGTAAGGCTCTTTTATAAATAAATATTTGAAGGCAAAAAATTTTAAGAAGGAACACTGTCTTCTCCCACACGAAATGATACTTTACAAATTACTCCATAGGATATCAATTCATTATCTTTTACATGCACTTTAAAATCTTTCACATAGACAGAATCTATATTTTTAACTGTTTTTGAAACTTCTTTTACTGCATTCTTAATAGCATCGTCAAAACTGTTTGGAGAAGAAGCAATTACTTCAATAACTTTTACAATAGGCATAATCTTTATTAATTTAGAGGTGAATAATATTATGAATATTATCAAAATTGATGCCTATCATTTGAAATGGAAATTATAGGTTTTTTTTAATTATTGATTTTTGCAATCAACATAAAACAATTTGTCCTGACTTATTTTTCTTTAACTAAGTATTATTTATAAGTGGTAGAATTGTTCAATACTATAATTCTATTTTTGCACAAATTCAATTGGTGTATAGAAATCCATTTATAAAAAAATTCTTTGGAATTCTGCTGTTTGCGGCATTTGCCTTATCGAATACGCCTATCAAAGTTCTTCACTATCTATTTGCTAATCACGTTGATTATGTAAATCATCACTTATCAGATTCAAAAACTCCACAGTTAAACACGGCTGGCATTGACTGTCATTGTCAGACTAATGTAGTTGTAAGTCCTTACACCTATGTAGGTTATTTATCTACCAGTAAAGAAATTCAATCTTTTCATTCTTTTAATTCCAGGTCATTTGTTATTTCTCCATTTACGAGGAAAATTTCATTTGGACTGAGAGGACCGCCTTCTGAAATAGCCTAATACAATTTTACAAAAGACGATTACTTAACAGCTATTTTTTTCCAGATGGCAATATCACTCTATATCCAATGGAGTGGCCAGATAAATATTATAATATGAAATTTTTAAAATGCTTTATACTTCTATTCACCTTTTCTTTTTTATCAACTATAACTACTGCACAAAAAAAGGATAACAAATATTCTTTATTGGGTAATATCACTTTCGACAATTCCCCTTTACCCTCAGCATCTGTGTATATTCCAGATCTCAGAAAAGGAAGTATTGCTGATGATAAAGGTAATTTTCAAATTAATAATATTCCATCCGGAACTTACCTTGTTGAAGTCAATTATGTGGGATATCAAACAATTACTCAAAACATTTATTTTAATGCAAATAAGAAACTGAATTTTGAAATGAAAATTGCTGTAACCGAAGAGAATGAGATCGTAGTTACCGGTACATCCAAAGCGACTTCCATCAAAAGAAATCCACTTCCAATTGTTTCTATCAATAAACAATTTTTAACGCAAAATTTAAGCTCCAATATTATTGATGCCATCGCAAACGTTCCGGGAATAAGTGCCGTGACCACGGGGCCGAATGTTTCAAAGCCGTTTATAAGAGGATTAGGATATAACCGCATTCTCACTTTGTATGACGGTGTAAGGCAAGAAGGTCAGCAATGGGGTGATGAGCATGGGATTGAGGTAGATGAAAATACAGTTAATAAAGTTGAAGTAGTAAAAGGACCGGCCAGCCTGATTTACGGAACAGATGCCGTAGCAGGTGTCGTAAATATGATACCCGCAAACCCCCCAGCCAAGGGTAAAATAATTGGCAATATTTATAATCAATATCAAAGTAATAACAGGTTGATTGAAAACTCTGCAACTATTGCAGGACATACTAATGACATCACCTGGGGGGGTACTTTTTCCCATAAATTAGCTACCAATTACCAAAACAAATATGATGGCCGCGTGTATAATACCGGTTTCGCAGAAACTGATATTTCAGCGAATGCCGGCATCAATAAGAGTTGGGGTTACACCAGGGTTGGCCTATCTGTTTTTGATGATTTGCAGGAAATCCCTGATGGTGCACGGGATTCCACCACCAGGAAATTCACTAAATTAATTTCCGAAAAAAATGATGAGAGTGAAATAGTAAGTGATAAAGAATTACAATCGTATAAAATATCAAATTTGCATCAACACGTCCAGCATGCAAGAATTTATACAACAAATAATTTTGTTCTAGGTAGTGGCAGGCTTGCCGTAAATCTTGCCTACCAAAGAAGTATCCGTAGAGAATTCGTAAATCCGGAAGAAAACATTGCCGGATTATTTCTGGATCTGAAGACTTATACTTACGATGCAAAATACTATTTCCATGAGTCTGCCGGCTTTAGTGTTACCACTGGTTTGAATGGAATGTATCAAAATAATAATGCCGACAAAGGAACAGAATTTATAATACCCTCCTACGATCAATTTGATATTGGTCCTTTTATTTTTGCCAAAAAAACATTGGGAGATCTAGAAATTGCAGGTGGTGTGAGATACGATGTCAGAAATTTTACAGGAAAAGATTTATATGTGGGCAAGGAGAATACTGATAATGCAGGCAAAGCAGTATATGGAAAAGACACCTCTAATGCGGATCATTTATTTTCAGCTTACAAAAATACATTTTCCGGTTTTAGCGGCAGCTTTGGTTTATCTTATAGAATTGATAAAAACTGGAACCTGAAAGCCAATATAGGCAGGGGTTACAGAGCTCCCAACATTTCAGAAATATCTTCAGATGGTGTACATCCGGGAACTAATATTTACCAGATTGGTAACCCTGATTTTAAACCCGAATTTAATTTACAACAAGACCTCGGCATTACCTTTAATTCAACGCATGTAACAATTAATGCTGACGTTTTTAATAATGATATTTCGAACTATATTTATAATGAAAAGTTAGTCAGTGCTGATGGCACCGATTCGGTTATCGTTCCGGGCAATGAAACGTTTAAATTTGTTGCAGCCAAAGCAAATCTCATCGGTGGAGAATTAACGGTAGATATTCATCCGCATCCATTGGACTGGTTACATTTTGAGAATTCACTTTCTGTGGTGTATGGAACCAATAAAGGAGTCAATGGAAAAATATCCTCCAAGGCAAAATACCTTCCATTCATTCCACCTTTGCATACCATGTCTGAATTAAGAGGGAATTTCAAAAGCCTTAGCGAACACTTTAAAAATGCATTTGCAAAAATGCAATTAGAGGTTTACGCGCCGCAAAACAGGGCTTACCTTGAGAATGATACTGAAACGCCAACTGCCGGGTATCAACTATTCAATGCAGGTCTCGGCACAGATGTCAGCAATAAAAAAGGAAATGTTCTTTTTAATGTTTCGCTTTTTTGCAACAATATTCTTGATGTAGCTTATCAATCTCACTTAAACCGGTTGAAATATTTTGAAGATTATCCTGATAATTTTACGGGAAGAAATGGCATTTATAATATGGGAAGAAATTTTAGTGTGAAAGTGAATGTGCCATTAGATTTTAAATGATAAAGAACAGCAGATAAGTTTATTATATTAAGTAATCTTTCAATAGCAGTCCCTTTGTGGCTGCTATTTTTTTTTGCTTATAATATGACTGATAAATATCAAAATATGAATACTTTTTATAGAAAAATTAAGGACATTTTATAATCAATATTGACCCCATCCTAATATCCTGAAACCTAAAACCTAAAACCTTAAACCTGAAACCTAAAACCTACCACCTAACATCAACCACCTCAACTAAACTTCACCCCTTCCTCATCTTTATAATTTGGATTGTACTTTACAAAAATGTACAAATACAATACACGGCTGATCCGCATAAGCCAGGGCTGCCCCACAATAACCAATGCACCATTAAATATCAGCCAATAAACCAACCGGTCATCGTCGAATGAGAAACCGATTATTAACCACCATAAAAGAAAAGTAAAAACAGAAATAGCTACTGTAAGACCATAGCTAATATAGCCCGTTCCATACCAGAAACCAGTTTCCAGTTCAAACCGCTGATTACATTCGGGACAATGATCATACATCTCAAGCATATAATCCAAAGAGAACTTTTTGAAAGGATTTTTATGTACAAACATTTCTCCTCTCCTGCATCGGGGACATTTCATTGTAAGCAGGCTCCAATAAAAGTTAGGTGTTGGGATATCTTCGTCAGGCAAGGAGGTAAGTTAAAAAGTTGTAGGTTAAGAGAAGGAAGCTTTGAACTCTGAGCTTTAAACCGGGGTAGTAAGTTGAATGTATCAATTAGTGATTAGCAATCCTTAAATTTTAAGACTTTGCCGGAAATTCCGTTTTCGTTTTATTGATCACAGAGGTTACGCTGGATATGACCCCTGCAATGTCAGAAAGATCGGCAGGTACTATCATGGTATTATTGGTCTTCGCTAATTTTCCAAATTCTGTAAGATATTGTTCAGCTATTCGCAGGTTTACTGCATTCATACCACCTTCTTCATTAATAGACATGGCGATTTCACGGATACCTTTTGCAGTTGCTACGGCCACTAACTCAATCTCTGAAGCTCTTCCACTCGCCTCGTTGATGCGGCGCTGTTTTTCGCCTTCGGAAAAAGCTATGGTTTCTTGTTTCACACCTTCTGCGCGATTTATTTTCGCTTGCTTATCCCCTTCTGATTCTGCAATCAACGCACGCTTTTCACGTTCTGCCCTCATTTGTTTTTCCATTGCATCACGGATACTTTGTGGCGGCGAAATATTCTTCACTTCATACCTGGAAACTTTTATTCCCCAAGGTCCACTGGCTTTATCTACGGCTTCAACGATAGTACCATTTACGGTTTCACGCTCTTCAAAAGTTTTATCCAATTCCATTTTTCCAATTACGCTGCGCATCGTCGTTTGTGAGATTTGAATCACCGCAAACCTGTAATTGTCAATTCCATAAGATGCTTTTTGGGGATCGATCACCTGTAAATAAAGAATGCCATCCACTTCAACGGCAATATTATCTTTAGTAATACATATTTGTGATGCCACATCTATGGCTTGTTCCTTTAAATTTTGCTTATAAGCAATCTTATCAATGAAGGGAATTAAAATGTGGAAACCTGCTTCAAGTGACCTGCTATATTTACCTAATCTTTCTACAATATACACTGAGCGCTGTGGCACTACTTTAAATGTGGATAGGAAGGCAATAAGCAGAAATATAACTAAGACTACTAAAATAATGGTGGATGGTGCTATCATAATTTTTTTGTTGATTGTACAATTAATAAAATACTGTCATTACCTATAATTTCTACATTTTCTTCGGGTTCAATATAGTCTTTAGAAATGGCCTGCCAGTTGGTTCCCTTGAAGTAAACATCTCCGTTTTTTCCAGGGCTAATAGTTGATTTAGCGATAGCAATTTTACCCAAAAATTCATCTTCTAAAAGTTCGGTAGACCGATGATTCCCATATAAAATCTTTTTCATCCAGCCTCTTAAAAGAACAATAGTAAGTATGGCACTTATTACAAAAATAATGAGTTGGGTATTTATTGATAAGTCCATGAAAAGTAGAAGAACTGCAACGATCCAGGCACCTATTCCAAAGAAAAAAAGAATTAATCCAGGAACGATGAACTCCAAAATAAATAATACAAACCCGATGATAAACCAGATTGTAGCAGCGTGAGTGAAAATATCCATATCCTGATCAATTATTGGTGGCCAAATATAGAATATTTAACCTTATTTATATCAAATCTCCAGAGATTGATTACTGATAATCAATAGAATACTTTAACTATGGACCATTAGAAATTGTAATAAAAAGAAATTAGTTCTTTATTCATTGATTATTCCTCAATGAGCAATTTCTTTATCGAAAAACCATGGTGCAGCCTGCGTAACTTTGCAAAATGAAAATTGATATCATTTCAGTGGTTCCACAATTAATGGAAAGTTTTTTCGCACATTCAATTTTAAAAAGAGCCCAGGAGAAAGAACTTTTATCTATCAATATTTACAATTTGAGAGATTATACATTTTACAAACATGGACAGGTGGATGATTACCAGTTTGGTGGAGGCGCCGGCCTCGTTATGATGGCCGAACCTTTGGCCAATGCGATTGAAATTTTACAAAAAAACACTCACTATGATGAGATTATTTTTTTGACGCCTGATGGTAAAAATTTTAATCAGCAGGAAGCCAACAAATTATCATTGACCAAAAATCTTCTATTGATTTGTGGCCATTATAAAGGCATAGATCAGAGAATAAGGGATCATTTTATTACCAAAGAAATTTCCATTGGAGATTATGTGTTGAGTGGTGGCGAATTAGGTGCGGCGGTTATGGTAGATGCTATTGGCAGATTAATTCCCGGCGTATTGAACGATGAAACCTCTGCTCTCACAGATTCTTTCCAGGATAATCTATTGGCGCCTCCGGTTTATACGAGACCTGAAAATTTCAGGGGATGGAAAGTACCTGAAATATTGATGGGTGGCAATCATGCAAAAATCGAAGAATGGCGTTTTGAACAATCAATGGAAAGAACCCAAGAAAAGAGACCGGATTTGTTGGAATAGGGATTAGGTGATAGGAATCAGGTTTCAGGTTGGTTGTCAAATTCCTGGATATATTGCCAACTCTAAGCTATAGGTTATGAAATAATAAAACTAACAAAACCAAAAATAGAAAACGATTAAATTATGATATATTTATATATTTTTCGGTTGAAAAATTTTGATTCCTAATATTTCGTAATTTGAAATTCTCTTCAATCATTATACCACCCCTTATCACATTGGAAGACCTGACACCTGACACCTGACACAGAAACCTATAACCTTTTAATTATTTTTGAAAAAAAAATTCCCATAATATGAGCTTAAATATAAAAGGAAATATTGTAGATATTGAATCCAGAAAAATATTCTTTGGAGAAATAGAATCAGTAAATGGAAAAATAAAATCCATAAGAAAAATTGATGAAGCCAAAGAAGGTTTTCCATTTATAACACCAGGCTTTATAGATGCTCATGTACACATTGAAAGTTCTATGCTGGTACCTTCAGAATTTGCGAAGTTAGCAGTTGTCCATGGCACCGTAGCCACCATAAGTGATCCCCATGAGATAGCCAATGTGTGTGGTATTGAGGGAGTCGAATATATGATTGCTAATGGCAAAAAAGTTCCTTTTAAATTTCATTTTGGTGCACCCAGTTGTGTGCCCGCAACAATTTTCGAAACGGCAGGTGCAATGCTGGATTCAGTTGCGGTAGAAAAATTATTGGCTAATGATGATATTTATTATCTAAGCGAAATGATGAATTTCCCCGGCGTCTTGTTCAATGATGAAGAAGTATTCAAAAAAATAAATTCCTCAAAAAAATTAAATAAACCGGTAGACGGACATGCGCCTGGTTTAATGGGAGAAAATGCAAAGAAATATATCGAGGCTGGTATTAGCACTGATCATGAATGTTTCACTGAAGAAGAAGCAAAAGATAAATTAAAATATGGAATGAAAATTCTTATTCGGGAAGGAAGTGCTGCGAAGAATTTTGAAGCGCTCATTAAATTACTTCATTCCCACGAAAACGAAATAATGTTTTGCAGTGATGACAAACATCCTGATAGTCTTGTAAACAGTCATATAAATGAACTTTGTAAAAGGGCGGTAGCAAAAGGTATTGATATTTTTAAAGTTTTAAAAGCAGCATGTATTAATCCCGTCATGCATTATAAAATGAATGTTGGTTTATTGCATTTGGGGGACCAGGCTGATTTTATTTTATTGGAAAATCTAAAAAATTTTAAAGTGCTTGCTACATACATTGATGGAGAATTAGTAGCAGAGAATGGCATTTCAAAAATTGATACACAAAAAGATGTCATTATCAATAATTTTAATTGTGAAACAAAACTTCCAAAAGACTTTAAATTTCCAGTGAATGAAAAAAATTTATCCGTAATAGAAGCGTTAGATGGACAGTTGATTACTAATAAATTATTCCTACAATTAAAGGAAGAAAACGGAGAATACATAAGCGATGTAAAAAATGATATTTTAAAAATGGTAGTAATTAACCGTTATCATGATGCGCCCATCGCCAAAGCTTTTATTAATAATTTTGGTTTACAACATGGCGCTATCGCTTCATCCGTCGCTCATGATAGTCACAATATAATTGCAGTGGGTGTAGATGATGAAAGTCTTTGTGATGCTGTCAATTTATTAATCAATGCAAAAGGAGGAGTGAGTGTAGCAGATCATGCAGATCCATCAATTAATCAATTGCTTGCGCTGCCTGTTGCTGGTCTTATGAGCAATGAAAATGGATATGAAGTTGCCGCTTTATATACTAAGATTGATAAGGCAGCAAAAAAACTTGGTTCTAAATTATCCGCTCCATTTATGACGCTATCCTTCATGGCTTTATTGGTGATCCCTCATCTAAAATTAAGTGATAAAGGTTTATTTGATGGCGATAACTTTCAATTATTACCTGGAATGTAAATTGGTTTAATCAATTTTAAAGTAATATAAATAACTAAAGTAAGAGTGTAATTTACCATTTCCTGAACTATCATAACAACCTGCATTCATCGTCAAAACAGTACTTTTTGGTATCTTTGCACCCAATAAAATAATAAATGAGCAAGAAAGGAAAAGTTTTGATGGCCATGAGTGGTGGAATAGACAGCACTGTGGCAGCTTTAATGCTTCACGATGAAGGTTATGAGGTAATAGGAGTTACCATGAAAACATGGGATTATGCCAGCAGTGGCGGGGATAAAAATAAACAAACAGGTTGTTGCAATATTGATAGCTTCAACGATGCCAGAGCAGCGGCTGTTGAGCATGGATTTCCACATATTATTTTAGATATCAGGGAAGAATTTGGAGGCTTTGTCGTAGATAATTTTGTGGAAGAATACATTGCCGGCCGTACACCAAATCCTTGTGTGCTATGCAACACACACATTAAATGGCGTGCATTATCCAAACGTGCGGATGCGCTTGGTTGCGAATTTATCGCCACAGGTCATTATGCGCAAATACACCAGCATACGAATAAAAGGTATTTTATAAGAAAAGGACTTGATGAAACGAAAGACCAGAGCTATGTTTTATGGGGATTACAACAAGATCTTTTAGAGCGCACACTTTTGCCTTTAGGTACTTATCATAAAACGCAGATAAGACAAATGGCTATTGATTATGGCTATCCGGAATTGGCAAAGAAAAATGAAAGCTATGAAATATGTTTCGTCCCGGATAATGATTACCGCGGCTTCTTAAAAAGAAAAGTTGTAGGCCTTGAAGAAAAAGTTGCAGGCGGCTTATTTATTAATAAAGAGGGAAAGGTATTAGGCAATCATAAAGGCTATCCTTTTTATACCATCGGGCAAAGAAAAGGCCTTGACATTGCTTTAGGAAAACCAGCTTTTGTTACCCAAATAATTCCCGAAACAAACACGATTGTTTTAGGAGATGAAGAAGATCTTCAAAGGAGTGAAATGGTAGTAAAAGGCATTAATTGGATCAAATATGATGGCATCTCTGATGGCATGGAATCACTCACAAAAATCAGGTATAAGGATAAAGGTGCCATTGCCAATTTGTATAATCAGGATAATGGTGTAAAAGTTCATTTTTATGAAAATGTAAAGGGTATTGCTCCCGGCCAAAGTGCCGTTTTTTATGAAGGAGACGATGTAATTGGCGGTGGAGTAATTCAAAGGAGTTAATCAATTTCTAAAATATTTTCTCATTCGAATGTTGTTAAAATAAACATACGATACGTTTTTAGATCTATTTTAGGGTAATGATTCTCTATTAAAGAAAGAATCATTAATTTCAATGATTATTCAATTTTCTCTATGATGAAGTTTTCGTTAGCGCTACTTGTATCAATATTATTTTTTACATCTTGTAAAAAGGAAAACGAAATCCTTTCGCCAATAACTGTGAATGATTATTATCCGCTGGAGATAGGAAAATATATTAATTATAACCTTGATTCTACCTTATTTGTAACTTTTGGAACTGTCAGAAAGGTAATTAGTTACCTGGCACAAGACAGGGTTTCTGACAGCATAACGGATAACCTTGGAAGAAAATCTTTCAGGATAAACCGTTATATACGCAATGATGCTTCTATGCCATGGGTGTATAATACTACTTTTTTGGCAACCAATACCGGCGGTACAATTGAGCTGGTTGAAAATAATTTACGATTTGTAAAGTTAGCTTTCCCATTAAGCCAGGATTTCACATGGAAAGGAAATACTTTTATTAATACAACATCTCTTGAACCGGATATCCGCTATTTGGATAATTGGGATTACACCTATGATAGTGTAAATGTTCCACTAATGCTTAATGGAGTCAATATAGATAGTACGCTAAAAGTGATGGAGCGCGACGATTTTACAGGGCAAGATCCAGGTATTCCCGGTACGCTCTACGCAGAAAAAAATTATTCTGTAGAAAAATATGGTAAAGGGATTGGACTCATCTATCGGGATTTCATTCATTGGGTTTACCAGGGAAAGGAAAATGGAAATGGTTACTATGAAGGATACGGGGTTACCATGACCATTACAGGACATAATTAATGAAAGTTTGTTTTTTAAAACGCTATGAAATATTGTTTCTTCTTATTTACCTTCATCCTTTTTTTTACATCGAATAGCTTTTCCCAGGCAACAAAGTTTTTAGTGATATTCAAAGACAAAACAGGTACTCCATTTTCAATAAATGACCCTTCTGCCTTTTTGTCCCATAGAGCTATCAAAAGGCGACAAATGCAAAAAATTGATATAGATGAATCAGATCTTCCTATCAATCCTTTTTATATCTCTCAATTACGGATAACCCCGACTGTTAGCATCTTAAACCAGTCTAAATGGCTTAACCAGGTTTGTATAGAAACCAATGACAGCAACGCTCTTACTAAGATACAACAACTACTATTTGTAAAAGAGGTAAAACCTGTAAATGGAGCTAATTCCACCTTTAGTAATATTAAAAATAAATTTATTGTAGAAAAAATAAATCCTGAAGCAACTTCATTTAATAAAGAAATTAGGGATATTAGTTATGGTAAATCAGCTGCTCAAATACAGATACATGAAGGCGAATTTCTTCACAATAAAGGATTCAATGGGAAAGGGATGTTGATTGCCATTATTGATGCCGGCTTTTACCATTATCAAACTCTTCCCGCTTTTGATAGTTTAAGAGAAGGGAATCGGATAATAGATACTTACGACTTTGTGAACAATAAAATTAGTGTAAATGAAGAAGATTCACATGGAATGTATTGTTTCTCTATCATAGCATCCAACATGCCGGGAATGCTGGTAGGAAGTGGGACAGGAGCAGCATTTTTATTGTATAAATCTGAAGACGTAGAATCGGAATTTCCGATAGAAGAACAAAACTGGCTTGCTGCAGCCGAAAGGAGTGATAGTGCCGGTGCAGATATTATTTCTACTTCTCTGGGTTATACTACGTTTGATAATCCGGCATTTAACTACGCCTATAAAGATATGAATGGTGAAACTACCATGATAACAAGAGGCGCTAACATGGCAGCTAAAAAAGGAATGATTGTGGTAGTAGCCGCAGGTAATGATGGACAAACTTCATGGCATTATATCTCTGCTCCCGCTGACGGTAAAGGTATTTTAAGTGTTGGTGCCGTAACGTCCACAGGAATACCAGCGCCATTCTCAAGCTATGGACCTTCATTTGATGGCCGTGTAAAACCCGATGTTGCCTCAGTCGGTGCAGGCACCGCAATTTCTTCTACATCCGGAGAGGTAACATTTGGAAGTGGAACTTCATTCGCTACGCCAAACATCGCAGGTTTGACAGCTTGTTTATGGCAAGCTTTTCCTGAATTTACTAATAGCGAAATTATTGAAACCATTCTAAAAAGCAGCAGTAAATACAATTCTCCTGATGTAAAAATAGGTTATGGAATTCCTGATTTTCGCATTGCATTTGAATTGCTTACAAGAATAAGAATATTTAAGAATGCAGAATTAATTTTAGGAGAAAATGATTTTAAAGCTTATCCAAATCCATTTCATGACCAATTTACAATCCTGATTAAACCGAAGTCGACTGAACGCGCACAACTTCTTTTGTATGACATTTCCGGAAAATTAGTTTCTTCAAAAATGATAGAAACCACTGCCGGGCAAATTCAATTGATAACCTACGATAATTTGCCCATTTTAAACCCGGGAATATATTTATTGAAATATGCTACCAGTGGGAAAACCAAAAGTATTAAATTAGTACTGAATTAAAACTATAATAACAATTTCTAGCCTACTAACACCAATGGACAAACGTAAATATTAATGCCTTCAAATCGTATGTTTTTAGAAAAGAATATTTAAGATCCCAAAGCTTTTTTTACCTTAAATGCAGTAAAATAATAATTACTTGCCGCACCAATTAATTCCATTTCAAAATAATAGGATTCCAGGAAATTTGTAAATGCCATAAACTCATGAGTGGGCACACCAAATTCATCAAAAAGAATGATGTCACCTGGTTTCAAATACGTTGCCAGGCTGGATAATGTAAATAAAGTAGCACTAAAAAGATCAGCATCCAACATCAACACTGTCTTTTTGCTATTATCAAATGTTTTCAAGAATCCAGGTAAGGTCTGTTGAAATAATCCCTGGTAAAAAACACCCCTTTTATCCTTTATAACAGGAAGAGAGGTTCCATTATTAAAAGTTCCTTTTTTGTATGGCCCAAAATCTTCCGGTAATCCGGTGAATGTATCAAATCCATAAAATCTTGAATCAGCATTGGAATTTTTAGTCATCCACCAGTCAAATGAGGCGCCACTTGCTACGCCAAATTCAAGATAGTTAATAGGGAGATTTAAGCTTTCCTTTTCAATGATGTAAGCATATAATTCAAACCTTTTGTTATAATCCCATTTGGAAGGAAAATCATTATGATCAATAGACTTATTCTTATTAGCCCACATTGAGAGTTTGGTCATCCAAACTATTTGTTGGAACAGAGGAATAAGCGGAGAAAAGATACCATGCAATCTGTAACGGATAAATGTGGTTTTTAAAAAACGAATAGTGTTTAATTTCATTGATCATTTTTGGTTGGACAGGCAAGTTAAGAAGGAACAATTGCTTTATTTCTACTTATTAAAATATTCTTTATGGAAATATTAAGATTCCGTAGTACGAGAAATTTTATTTTGTGCAATTAATAGAAATGATACTTGTAAGAATTAAATAAATGTTTCCCCAAATATTTAAATAAAAGGTATTGAAGTAATCTTCATTAGCAATGTTTCCCTATTTTTGAAAAATAGAATATTTAAATAATCATTTCTGATTGTAAACTTACTCAACTTTCTATCTGATTTTTTAATGCCAAAACATGGTGAGTAAATCGTGTTTTTAAAAAAGACAAAAGATAAATGAAAACAGCGCTTATTACCGGGATAACCGGACAAGATGGAGCATATCTGGCACAACTACTTTTATCAAAAGGTTATATGGTACATGGTATTAAAAGGAGGTCATCTCTAATAAATACTTATCGCATAGATAATCTCTACATGGATCCCCATGAAGGAAATTTGAATTTTAAATTGCATTATGGAGATATGACCGATAGCGCAAACCTGATTAGAATAGTACAGGAAACTCAGCCGGATGAAATTTATAATCTTGCAGCAATGAGTCATGTAAAGGTAAGTTTTGATCTTCCGGAATATACTGCCAATGCAGATGGTATAGGTACTTTACGATTAATGGAGGCAATCCGAATTTTAAAATTAGAAAAAAAGACCAAATTTTACCAGGCTTCTACATCGGAATTATATGGTCTTGTACAGGAAGTACCTCAAAGTGAAACAACACCCTTTTATCCAAGAAGCCCATATGGAGTAGCAAAATTATTCGGATATTGGACGGTAGTTAATTATCGTGAAGCATACGATCTTTTTGCTTGTAATGGTATTTTATTTAATCATGAAAGCCCCCTGAGAGGTGAGACTTTTGTAACGCGAAAAATCACAAGAGCGGTATCTGCTATTGCCCATGGAATGCAAGATGTTTTATACCTGGGAAATTTAGATGCACAAAGAGATTGGGGACATGCAAAAGACTATGTAGAAGCTATGTGGCTCATGTTGCAACAAGATCATCCTGAAGATTTTGTTATTGCTACAGGCATTACTACAACCGTTCGTGAATTTGTAAAATTAGCCTTTCTCGAAGCAGGTATAGAATTAACATTTTCCGGAGCAGGTTCTAATGAAAAGGGTATTGTAAAGTCTTGCAACAATCCTATGTACCAAATCCTAATAGGTAAAGAAGTTGTTGCAATTGATCCCAGCTATTTTAGACCAACGGAGGTTGATTTATTGATAGGCAATGCAACAAAGGCAAAAGAAAAATTGGGATGGGAGCCAAAAATCAGCCTCGGGGAAATTATTAAAGAAATGGTTGCCAGCGATCTAAAAAATGCAAATACCCATGGAGTTCCAAAATGGTAACGGTAATTTCCAAAACATTAAATCCGCCAAAATTTTCATTGACTTTTTTAATGTAAAGTATTATCTTCGCCGCCCAATTAACAGTTTTTGAACTTAAAACCGGTTTTTGGTATGTCGGGGTAGCTCAGCTGGTTAGAGCATCGGATTCATAACCCGAAGGTCGGCGGTTCAAGTCCGCTCCCCGATACTAATTTCATTATAAATGAGATGCTACAATTTTCCTTTATAAACCTTTAGGGCTTCTTCCAGGCAATCCATGGCATTATTGATTG
>JBDTEF010000163.1:0-4711 GCA_039922615.1 Ginsengibacter sp. | reverse complement strand
ACCATTACTTTCTGAAATCTTCTTTCCAGCGCTTTGTCTTTTTCAAAAAATTTCTGGTATTCATTGAGCGTTGTTGCACCAATCGCCCGCAATTCTCCTCTTGCCAAAGCAGGCTTTAAAATATTTGCAGCATCCATCGCTCCATCGCCACCACCAGCACCTACCAGCGTATGTATTTCATCGATGAACATGATTATTTCGCCATCACTATCTCCCACTTCTTTTATCACAGATTTCAGCCTTTCCTCAAATTCACCTTTATACTTTGCGCCTGCTATTAACAGTCCCATATCCAGCGCGAATATTACCTTTGATTTTAGATTTTCCGGCACATCCCCGCTAATGATCCGATTGGCCAAACCTTCTACTATGGCGGTTTTACCAACACCAGGTTCACCGACTAAAATAGGATTATTCTTCGTTCTTCTTGATAAAATATGCAGGGTTCTTCTTATCTCATCATCACGGCCAATAACAGGATCGAGCTTATTGGCACGCGCCATTTCATTTAAATTCTTAGCATATTTATTCAATGCATTAAACTGTGTTTCCGATGTTTGGGAAGAAACGGTAGAACCTTTTTTCAAATCTTTAATGGCAGCAATCAAATTCTTCTCAGTAAGGCCCGCATCTTTGAGAATTTTAGCAGCATCATCATTTCCCTGGACAATGGCCAGGAGAAAATGCTCAACACTGATAAATTCATCACCAAACGTTTTCAACGTTCCGGCAGCACGCAACATCACATTATTCATATCCCTGCTGATCGTTTGTGCGGGCTCGCCATCATTCATTTTCGGAAGTTTATTAATCGCTTCATCAACTTTGCTTTCTACAAAGTTTATATTCACATTATTTTTTTTCAATAAAAACTCCACCGGGCTATCATCATCAGTTAGCAAAGCTTTTAATAAATGATCAGTTTCTATATTTGGATTCTTATTATTAAAGGCTATTTGTTGCGCTTTTTGAAATATTTCCTGTGATTTTATGGTAAGATTTCCTGGATTCATAATTTCAATAAATTTCCTTTATAGGTGCAAATTTTACTCCAATATGTTCAATTGAATATAACGTCAGTTTACAAACCCTCAAACTGCCTGAAATACAGTTCAGCAATCTTTCACATGACATCTTTTCAGTATTTCTACTTAAACAATAGTACGCTAATTTTGCAAAGCCAATGATTGAAAAAAAAAATTATACTGCTTTCGTAAAATCTACTGCGCAATCATTGGGATTTGATTATTGTGGAATCGCCAAAGCAGGTAAGCTGGAGGATGAAGCACGTTACTTGGAAAAATGGTTACAAAAGGGCTACAATGGAACAATGGGTTACATGGAAAATCACTTTGACCTAAGAATAGATCCTACGAAGTTGGTGCCCGGAGCTAAATCTGTGATTACATTATTGCTGAATTATTTTCCCGGAGAGCAACAAAATGAATTAGCTCCACAAATTTCTAAATATGCTTATGGAAATGATTACCATGACGTAATTAAAAGCAAACTAAAAGTCTTATTACAATTATTAAAAGAAAATATTGGAGAGGTGGCGGGCCGTGGTTTTACGGATAGCGCGCCAGTTCTAGAGAGAAGCTGGGCAGAAAAAAGTGGTTTAGGATGGGTTGGCAAAAATGGAAATCTCATCACAAAACAAACGGGATCTTTCTTCTTTATCGCCACACTAATCACAGATCTTGAGCTCGAACCCGATAACCCTTTTATCAAGGATTATTGCGGCACGTGTACAAAATGTATAGAAGCCTGTCCGACTGAAGCAATCCTACCTGATAAAGTAATCGACGGAAGTAAATGCATCTCTTATTTTACCATCGAATTGAAGGATTTGTTGATTCCTGAAAAAATGAAAGGCACTTTTGAAAATAAATTATTTGGTTGTGATATTTGCCAGGACGTTTGTCCATGGAATCGATTTTCAAAACCAACTAAGGAAGCAGGATTCGCGCCTATTTATGAAGTGCTGAATTTTAGTAAAAATGATTGGGAAGAATTAACGGAAGAATCATTTAAAATAATATTCCAAAAATCACCTTTGAAGCGATCAAAATTTGCAGGGATAAAAAGGAATTTAAAGTTTTTGGACTGATTTGTTCTTTGATAAAATTTCTCTTCTTACATGTGATTTACTATTAACCAATTTCTTCGCGGCGTAGAAGACTTAGCCCCTTCTCCACTTGTGGAGATGGGTTGCGATGAGGTTGTCCTCTTTAAATTCGCCAACGTTTCTTCATACATCGGCCCGGTTATTTTATCCAAAAAAATGCCTTTCAATTTCTGCCATGGATACCATTTAAATAGGGTATTCACATTCAATGTAACCAAGGTACTGTCTGCATTATGGGACATCAATAAAAACTGGTAATCGATTTTTGATGAAGATATGGATTCAAAAGAAACGTTGATGGTATCACCAATAGACCTTATCATTTTCATGATTATTTCCCTACCTGAAGAATCCTTTAGTAGTACTTTATCTTCATTTTTTACCTGCATGCTTACACTATTATCTTTCATAGGTGGATACCAATTTTTCCAATTCCTAAAATGGATAATTTCTTCTCTTATTTTTTCTTTGGGAGCTTTAATTACAACAGATTTTGCTACGGTCACCTGCGATGGAAGTAAAAAAGCGAAAGCACTAATCAGCAGAAGGGTAACTATAATACTTATAAAGAAAATCATTAAACCGCGCATACTGGTAGTTCTTTAATGGGTATCAATTTGCCAGCTAAAGTTGGCGCTTTAAACCCTGGTAAAAATTAAATCTATGGTTATTCCCATTTGAAAACTTTGATTGCTATAGTATAAATGATGATTCCCCATAACAATAAAATACCTATTTCCCACCTGACATCCCATAAATTTTTTCCTTCAAAAGCCACTTCACGCAGTGCGACATTCAAATGGGTCAACGGCATTGCCTGCGCAATATATTGCAGCCATTTTGGAAATGCAGCAATTGAAAAAAAAGTGCCTCCAATTAAAAATTGAGGAAGTGTGATAAGGTTAGCCATAGGAGGAATAGTGCTATCGTTTTTTGCAATACCACTTACCACAAATCCGAAACCCATAAAAACGATCAACCCGATAAAGCTCAAAAATAGTAATTCAACAAACGTTTCAACTCCATTAATCAGGGTAAAACCAAACATAAATTTTCCAGCTAATATAATGACAATCGCAGTGAGCATTTGGAATAAAACGCGGCTCAGCATTTCACCCAAAATGATATAAGTTCGGGTAATAGGCGTCGCAAAAAATCGCTTCAGCACCAGCGTATTCCGCAATCCAAAAAATGTGAATGCCACACCGAATACACCAGATGCCAGCAAGGAAAAACCTAGTTGTCCTGGCAAAATAAAATCAATTGTTTTATACTCCCTTATTTCGGCAATGTCTTTCTGTGGATTAAAATCAAAGTTCGCATAAACCTCTCTCCCGGGATAATGTTTATCGCTTACTTTAGTTATTACACTCTCTACCAGCGTTTTGAATTGCGGCCATTGGTCATTACTGGAAGTCGTACTTTTTAATGAAAACGAGTATAGTGGCGTTCCTGAGGAATTTTTTTGAATATTAAATATACCTGCAATTCTACCATGCTGCAAATCATCTTCAAACAGTTTATTATCTGTATATTTTTTAATTGTTACCCCGGGAATATTTTTTAAAGCCTGGTACAAATCATTGGTAGTATCTGCATGATTATCGACAGCCACATTATATGACTGCATCATGCCGTTATTGCCCATGAAACCGAATACAAGTATAAAAATAAACGGGAAGGCAAATCCAAAAACTACGGCAGAAGGGCTACGGAAAATGGCACGTAAACTTGCTTTAGAAATGGCGAGCATCGCCCTTATCTGGCTATATGGTTTCATTAAAAAACACTTTTAAAAAGAATGCAAAAGTATTGGAGAAATGATAATCCGGAGTATTTTTTATTGGAAGTAATTATTCCCCATTTACAAAATTGCTGAAAGGTTCATTCTCACCTCAACTTGTTTTTACATGATTCACCAAATTCTATGATCCACGATTAATCCTTTGTCCTTTTTTCCATTTTAAATAACGAAAATGATTTATCACAATTAAGGATCTACATCTACCACAACCACTACACTTCTAAATTTTTTATTCGCTTTCAACAAATTGATATGATTGGCGAGGACCAATTTTTGCAATTTCAATTGTTCGGCATCCTGGTCCAATTTGACCATCATCTCCATCAGGAACATATTCCGGACACGATTAATTATGGGCGCAGCAGGTCCCACGAGATGAGCAAAATCCTTTTCCAGGGATGTTGACAGATTATCAGCTGCCTCAAATACGATTTCTTTAAGCACATGCTTTAATACAATACGAATTAGCCGGCTGAAAGGCGGATAAAAAAATTGCCGCCGTAAAGCCATTTCATATTCATAAAATTGCTTGTAGTTGTGTTCTTTTACAAAGCCAAGCACAGGATGATCGATTTTTGATGCCTGGATAAGGACCAATCCACGATCATTTTTACGTCCTGCTCTGCCACTCACCTGCTCCATCAATTGAAAGGCTCTTTCATTCACACGGAAATCTGCAAAACTTAAGAGGCCATCAGCATCCAGGATGCCTACCAGGCTTACGTTTTCAAAGTCAAGTCCTTTTACAACCATCTGCGTACCAGCAAGAATATCTATGC
>JBDTEF010000162.1:0-5443 GCA_039922615.1 Ginsengibacter sp. | reverse complement strand
ATTAGAGAAAAAAAAATCTTATGTTCTTGCTTATGCACTGCTGATATTATTTGTATTGTTGTCAATTGCTCAATATATTTATATCCCCCAGGGCGGTTTCCTCCTGGCAATGATGGTTTCCTCTTTGGCCACCTATATCATTATAGGAATCACAAAAAAATCAAATTCTGACTTCATTTATCTTGCAGGTATTGATGGAATGATGTTGCTACAGGCAATACTCATTTATCTTTTCAGTTTTAAAATGTAAATTTGCCAATCATTTAAAAACAGCATTTATCATTATGGCAAAAGGTAAAAAAACCTCTTTAAGTATGGATGAGGATTCTATGATTTTTTTAAAAAGTTATATGAATACAGCATCACCGGTTGGCTTTGAAGCCGGTGGGCAAAGAGTTTGGCTCAATTATATCAAAGACTATGTGGATAGTACTTTCACGGATGCTTACGGAACGGCCGTAGGTGTTATTAATCCTGATAAACCTTTTAAAGTAGTCATAGAAGCGCATGCGGATGAAATCAGTTGGTTTGTAAATTATATCAATCCGGAAGGTCTTATTTATCTGAAAAGAAATGGCGGTGTAGATCACCAGATTGCTCCTTCCCAACGTGTATTTATTCACGGTAAAAAGGGACCGGTAAAAGCGGTTTTTGGCTGGCCGGCCATTCATACCCGTCATAGTAAAGAAAAAGAGGAACATCCGAAAGTTGAAAACTTATTCCTTGATTGTGGCGCACGAAATAAAAAAGAAGTTGCTGACCTTGGCATACATGTAGGTTCTGTAGTTACCTATGCAGATGGATTTGATGAGCTGGCTTACGGAAATTATATTGGGCGGGCATTTGACAATCGCATTGGCGGATTTATGATAGCCCAGGTAGCCAGATTATTGAAAGAAAATAAAAATAAGTTGCCTTATTCTTTATTCATTGTAAATGCAGTGCAGGAGGAGATTGGATTGCGTGGTGCCGAGATGATCGCACGCCGCATAAAACCGGATGTTGCCCTTATAACAGATGTCACACATGATGGCACCACTCCCATGATCAATAAGATAGAACAAGGCGATACGGTTTGTGGAAAAGGTCCTGCATTAACTTATGGACCTGCCGTACATAATAAGGTATTAGAAATGATTGAAAATACGGCTGTTAAGCACAATATTCCTTTTCAGTTACAGGCGGTGAGCCGAAGCACAGGCACTGACACAGATTCATTTGCGTATGCCAATGATGGTTGTCCTTCTGCATTGATATCTATTCCACTTAGGTACATGCATACTACCGTAGAAATGTTGCATAAAGATGATGTTGCCCATACAATCAACCTGATTTATCAAAGTGTATTGGCACTGACACCTGAAACCAATTTGAGCTACTTTAATTAACCGGTATGGCTGGTTTCAACTTTTAATATGATAGATAAAGAGATTCTTCTGAATGCTTACCGTTTGATGTGTGCAGCAAGTGCAATGGCTGAAACCTATGAAGCAAACAGGCCAATTTGTAAATATGTACATTCAACATCCAGGGGACACGAGGCGATCCAATTGGCTACAGCTTTTCAGTTATTGCCATGTGATTATGTGAGTCCCTATTACCGTGATGAAAGTTTATTATTGGGTTTAGGTTTTACACCCTACACGCTAATGCTGCAGTTGTTAGCAAAAGCTGATGATATTTTTACCGGAGGCAGGGAGTATTATTCTCATCCAAATTATCGTGGAGATGATAAGCCAACCATCATTCATCAAAGCAGTGCCACCGGTATGCAGGCTATCCCTACAACTGGTATTGCACATGGGTTACAGTATTTAAAAACCATAGAATCTTCGCTGTATAACAAAGGTGAAAATGGTGAAAATCCCATTGTGATTTGTTCTTTGGGAGATGCTTCTCTTACTGAAGGGGAAATAAGTGAAGCTTTCCAGGTAGCCGTATTGAAAAAATTGCCTATTATCTATTTAGTGCAGGATAATGATTGGGGCATTAGTGTGACATCCGCAGAAGCACGAACGATGAATGCTTATCAATTTGCAAAAGGATTTAAAGGATTAAAACGTGTAAGTATTGATGGTAGTGACTTTATTGAAAGTTACAAAACCATGAAAAGTGTGGTTAAAGAAGTACGCGAAAAATCAGGCCCTTATCTCGTCCATGCAAAAGTGCCATTATTAGGCCATCACACCAGTGGCGTAAGAAAAGAATTTTATAGGAGTGAAGCGGATCTGCTTGCCGACAGTAAAAATGATCCTTTTATCAAATTAAGGAACCGATTGTTGAATTATGGGATTGAAGAAAGTGACCTTGAAGAAATACAAAGATCAGTCAAAGAGGCCATAGCTGTGCAATTTGAGCAGGCGGTAGCTTCGCCCGAACCAGATCCATTAAATGTATCCCAACACATTTTTGCTCCCACAACAGTCACAGAAGAAGCCGGAATTCGCGCTCCGGTAGGAAAGGAGAAAGTAGTAATGGTAGATGCGGCCTTATTTGCCATTAGAGAAATCATGGAAGAATTCCCTGAAGCCATTTTATATGGCCAGGATGTAGGTAAAAGGTTAGGTGGTGTGTTCAGGGAAGCAGCTACATTGGGTGAGCAGTTTGGCGATCACCGTGTATTCAATACAGCGATACAGGAGGCTTATGTGATTGGCTCTACTGCCGGAATGTGTGCTGTTGGCGTGAAACCAATTGTTGAAATTCAATTTGCCGATTATATATTTCCCGGGTTGAATCAATTGGCCACAGAATTGGCCAAAAGTTGCTACCTGAGTTGTGGAAAATTTCCCATTCAGTCTGTGATTCGCGTTCCTATTGGCGCGTATGGTGGTGGCGGACCTTACCATAGTGGATCAATAGAGAGTTTATTACTTTCCATAAAGGGAATAAAAATTGCCTACCCCTCTAATTCCGCTGATATGAAAGGCCTGATGAAAGCTGCATTCCTTGATCCAAATCCTGTAATTATGCTGGAACATAAGGGACTATATTGGAGTAAAGTTCCCGGCACAGAAGATGCAAAAACAGTAGAGCCGGACAGCGAATATATATTACCGTTGGGCAAAGGAAATGTCATTTTAAAAGCGGAAGAAGCCAGGATAGAACAAGGCGATAGTTGCTGTGTGATCACCTATGGTATGGGCGTTTATTGGGCAAAGGCTGCAGCCAAAAAATTTGATGGTAAAATTGAAATCATTGATCTGCGAACCCTATTTCCTTTGGATGAGGAGCTAATTTTTAAAACAGTAAAAAGGCATGGAAAATGTCTTGTGTTGACAGAAGAACAACAGAATAATTCTTTTGCAGAAGCCCTTTCCGGAAGAATCGCCAAAGAGTGTTTTCGGTTTTTAGATGCTCCCGTACAGGTATTGGGCGCATTAAATTTACCGGCCGTTCCAATGAATGAAATTTTGGAAAAGGCAATGTTGCCAAATGCGGTAAAAGTAGCTGACCGTTTAAAGCAATTATTGGATTATTGAAAATCTTAGAGTTTAATGAATGGTTCATGTGACATTATATGCGGATAAAAATTCTCCATTTTCAAATTTTATATTAGTTGTTATATTTGCCACTTTCTGCCCGATAGTATAATGGTAGTACAGCAGATTCTGATTCTGCTTGTCTTGGTTCGAATCCAGGTCGGGTAACAAATGCTGAAATGCTGGTTGCTAAAACATATTCCCTGCAAAGAAAAATGGTTATTTCAGAAGTGTGTTAGAATATATACAGTTTTTTATTAGGCGTGTTTATGTACATTTTCTCCGTAATTAATTATCGCTTTCTTTTCTTTTTAACATAGTAAATTATCGTCTTAAAATTCTATCTTTTGATCGGAAAGTTACTAATGAATGGTTTTTCACCAGGGTAAATCTTTTAACCTTTATTCATCTTATTTAACCTAAAAATTACTGCAAAATTTGAATTTTTATGTAGAAATAATGCTCAAAGATTTATGTAAAACCTCCTTTTCTATTTTCCATTTTCATATTATATTTAATTGATAATCATCTATTTAACATTTGGATTACCCGTATATAGCGGTTGATCTGGCATGGTATTCGTAAATGGCTGATTAAAATTATTAGAAAATGAATTTAAAATTAAAAAGGGCCGCGCTTATGATTGGTGTATCAGCGTTTATGGCACCTGCATTCGCACAAGACACCACATCAAATTATACAATTCAATCAAGCCAGATGATGAGTACGTCCCCGACTTACTCAAACTCCAATCCTGACCGTTTTTCGTCTAAAGATTTTCGCACATGGTCGATTGGTGTAAACGCCGGTATTCTTACTCCATACACGCCATTTCGTGGAGAGAGTAATGATTTCAATTATCCACAGGAACACTTAGGATATGGTGCTTATATTAAGAAGCAAATAATTCCTTCATTTGGAATCCAGGCAGATTTTATGGCAGGAAAAGTAGAAGGTAGACGTGCATCAAAAGTAGCTGGAATGCCAACTTATAACGATTCGCGATTTGAGTCAAGAATCAACTGGTCCGGCGCATTAACCGGTAATTTTACAATTGCCAATTTAAGTGTTAATCATGAAAGAGGTTATTTCTCTCCCTACTTAAAAGCAGGTGTTGGTTATATGTCATCTAATGTAAAATTAACCAGTGACCTTGGAAATGACAGGGGCTACGAAAGAAATTATTTTATACCAGTTGGTGCAGGTTTCAAAATCGGTATTTCAAAAGGAATCAATTTGGATTTGGGATATGATGTAAACTTTGTAAGATCAGCCAATTTTGATGGAGTTAATTCAGGCAAGTATGATAACTTTTCATACGCACATGGTGGCCTTGAATTCGCATTGGGAAAAAGTTCAAACCCCCAGTTAGCTAACTACAGTGCATTAGCGGCTTTAAGAAAAGCAAATGCTGCTGAAAGTGCTGAATTGAGAAGCAAAATGATGGCTGCGCAACAACAGGCTCAGATGATGAATCAGCAGTTGAAAGATCAGTACATGAAAGATTTGGGTGATGATGATATGGATGGTGTAGCTAATAAATTTGATAAATGTCCGGGAACTCCTGCAGGGACAGTCGTTGATGGTGCAGGTTGTCCTTTGGTAATGCCTAAGCCACAGATAATCGAAAATACGAAAGTGATCGTTACTGAAGCAGATAGAGCAGTAGTAAAAGATGCTATTAAAAACCTGGAATTTGATTTAGGTAAATCAACTATCAGGGACAAATCTTTTGAATCATTAAACAAAGTTGCTGCATTGTTAGTTGAAAAGAATTTCAGCTTAAAACTAGCAGGACATACTGATAATACAGGTTCTAGAGAATTAAACCTCAGATTATCAAAAGACAGGGCTGAATCAGTTAAAGCATATTTAGTTGCTCAGGGAGCTAACCCTTCCAGGATTGAAGCAACAGGATATGGTCCTGATCAACCAATCTCTACCAACAAAACTGCGGAAGG
>JBDTEF010000161.1:0-5415 GCA_039922615.1 Ginsengibacter sp. | reverse complement strand
ATTACGGAGGGCGATCAGTGTTATAATCCACCAAGTGGATGTAATAAAGCAGGTATTACGATGCCCATATTTACCTATACACACGCTGTAGGAAATTCCATCACCGGGGGCTATGTATACAGGAGCGCGCAATCCAGGGAACTTTTTGGCACTTATATCTACGCGGATTATGTAAGTAAATGGATTGACGGAATTAAGCAATCGGCAGGAGTACTTTCAGGTGCCGCTGTTCGTTTCATTACAAGTAGTGAGGCTACCGGCAACCCGATATCTTTCGGTGAAGACAGGTTTGGTGATCAATATATTTTATTCAATGGAAATAATACAGTGTACAAATTAGAAGATACAAGCTATCTGCGCCATCCCAAAGCCTATTTTACAATTACTTCACCAGGTAGCGGTGTATATGACTTCCAGGCCCTTGAAGGGAGAAACATTTCTTATAAATGGTTGAAAAACAATGTACCAATTTCAGGTGCCGATATGCCGACCTATGGCACATCAACAAATGGAAGTTATACCCTTGTAGTAACGAATTCGTTAGGAACTAATGATACTTCTGAAGCTTATGTAATTGGTGTGCTGCCATTGATCCTGGTTTCAGTTGAGGCACAAAGAACCGCGAATGGTATACGCATCAATTGGTCTACTTCATCCGAGCAGAATCTGGATGGCTTTATGATTCAAAAACAGTCATCTTCAGGCAACTTTGAAGACCTTACTTTTATAAAAAGCAAATCTGCGAATGGTAATTCTTCTTCGATAAATAACTATTCTTTTATAGATGACAAGGCTGTGGTATTCATTAAAAATATTTACAGGCTTACAATCACCAATAAAGATGGAAGTATTTCTTATTCCAAAGTCGTTTCTGTAGATGGACAAGTAATAGGTGGTGTTACCATTTTCCCTAATCCGGCGAAAGGTCATTTCTCAGTTGTGCTACACAATTATTTAAACCCGGTAAGCCTTGCTATTTTTGATAATGTAGGCAAGGTGGTAAAGCAACAAAGAATAGAGAGTGCCAATACTGAAATCGATGTTCGTGGTTTAAAGGGCCTTTATATTATCCAGGTTTATGACAAAGTAAAAGGAGAAATGACTCGGAGTAAAATAGTTATTGAGTAAGGCAGGAAGAAAATTTCATTATTTTTATATTCTTACATCGATTTCAGATAAGGGTTTTTTCCTTTTCGGAGATCGCCTAAGATGATCAATTTTTGAAATAATCTCAATCAAATGAAGTTTAAATTAATTATCCTATTCTCCATATTTTCAATTTTTATTAGCTGCAATAAAAATAAAGATCAGATCCAAATTGAAGGAAAGTATATAACTGCACCAAGCGGAACTCTCGAACCTGTTGTTATGTATACTATGCAAGGACAAGTGACTAATTCTTCAATTATTAAGGATTTTTATTTAAGGAATAGATTTTATTGGATATTTAATTTTGATAGCACAGTAATATCTGTCAAACCAAAACTGATGACACTTACCATTTTGAAAGATAACCAGGCTACTGTATCATCTGCAACTGACACAACATCTAAAAAATTTGAAATATTAAATAGATCTTCTTCCCAATTCGTAGTTGCTGAAATGGGAACATCATATGCTTCCTTTACAGATCGTAGGGACAGATGTGATTCCTTGACTCTTGCTGTTAAAAATATAGTAAGTGACAGACTGTATACTTATATCAATGCAGGAGGAATATATATCAATGATGTTTCTTATCGTGAAATGTTTCCAATTGAAATAAAAGATGGGCAGCTTTTTTTACCAATAATGGCATCATTAGTAAGGGCTTCGAAAGGAATAAATTATTGCATAAATGATGAAAGAAGCACCTATAATTCTTTTAACAAAAATCTAATTGGAAACCTCCAGGCCGGAGACACCATCGCTTATCAAATAAATAAAGTTCAATTAATAAAACAATAAGAAATATTCCTATTTTATTCATGTGTTGATGAAATGAACTTGAAATTGATCTTCAATTACTTCAGCTATTGACTTATTTCCTTCGCGAAACATTTTATTTAATTATGGGATTAAAATTAATACCATGCTTTTTATAAAAGTATATGTCGGTTAAGATTCAAAAAGATAATTTTGATAATGCAAAAATTACTAATTGAAACAGAAAGACTTCAAATAAGAAATTTAAGGACCACCGATTTAGCAGATTTTCATTTTTATCGTTCCAATCCTGAAGTCACAAAATACCAGGGGTTTGATGTATTTTCAATGGAACAAGCGAGAGAATTTATAGATGGCCAGCTCTACAAAGAATTTGGAAAAGCAGGAGAATGGGTTCAGTATGGAATTACAGAAAAACAATCAGGGAAACTTATCGGAGACTGCGCGATCAAACTCGACCAACACGATATAAGAATTGCCGAAATTGGCATTACGATTTCTCACACCGATCAAAAAAAAGGGTATGGTAAAGAAGTATTACTTGCTATATTAAATTTCCTATTCAATATTGACAACTTTCATCGCATTACTGAAATCGTGGATGCTGAAAATATAGCCTCCATAAAGATGTTACAAAGTGTTGGATTTAAACAGGAAGGGCATTTCATTGAAAATGTATTTTTCAAGGGGAAATGGGGAAGTGAATATCAATATGCTATGCTGGAAAAAGATTGGGAGGAATTGAATAGAAGAAATAATAATGAATTTCCAATGACTAATAATTAAGGTTTCAATTTATGAAAAGTGCAGGAAATTAAAGTTAATTCACTTTATTGCCTGACCTGCATAATCAAAAATCATTTATGGAAATATCATTTATTAAAAATTAAAGATCATTTTCAAGCCAAATGAAGTTCAAAATAAGTTCGTGGTTTTGAATGAGCATAAAATGGAAATATTAAATTTTTTAATGCCCCGAAAGATCGAAAAAGTTCATTGGAATATCAATCTATTATTCTGATAAAAAATATTATCTATTTCCCTCTGGTTCGTGATTTTCCAGACCTATAAATTTATAGAAATGAATAGTGCATTAATTTTTTGAAATTGAGCTTAACTTATTATATTTATGAGGGGGGAACAACAAGATGATGATTGAAAATAAACAGTTGAAAATTATAAATTACCGATCACTCATTCGCAGCTTAATAATTACAAACACAAGACCATAAATTTTTTGAGCTTACTAAAATATCAAACCTGACTTTAATGAAAAAATTAAATTCTTTAATTATCCTTCTTCTTTTTACGGTAACGTCATACGGACAATTTAATATGCCATCATTTAAAGAAGTGGTTACAGCATTCTACTCTAAATATTCCTTCGACAGCCAGGAAAATTTTTTGAAATTTTCCTGGAAAAAAGATGGGTGGTATGTTTCACAGGATTATTATAATAACCCCGGCAATTATATTAAAACGGTTCAATTTTGGTCAAAAGGAAATAATTCATTTATTAATATTAATTATCCGGAATCAAATGGTGACACCTCCTTAATCTCAGAGAATATTGCCAAATACTTACAGTTGATTGAATGGACATATGAAGAATATCAATTTAACAGAAATAAATACTATGGTTATCCCGGTTGGGATTGGAACATAATTAATGATTCTGCAGACCTGAATTCCGGAAATGATTCTTTACTCGAAAGTCAGGGCAGGGCTTACTCAAATTATGCATCAGGATTCATTGCAGAACAGTTTGGGGATTTATTTATTAATAATGACTCCGACAGGGTGCCTCTAAAATCAAACGATAAAATAAATGATTCAAGAATCAATAAGTTTATCAGGTATGAATTAAAATCTATAGAAGCTTATAAAAAAATAATAAAAATCAATCCTGAATACGAAACAAAGGTTGGGAATATAAAAATTAAATGTGCTAACGAATACATGTTTATGTATACTGACCTTATGATGGCGAATGCTCCGTTGCAGGCAAAGCAATTTGCAGAGAGAGCTGATTATCCGGATAGCTTACTTACTATTAGCAAGACTTACCTGGAATCTGTTCCCTTAAACAGTATCATTATTACAGCAGGTGATAATGATACTTACCCACTCTGGTATTTGCAGGAGATTAAAGAATATCGCCAGGACGTAATCGTATTAAATTACAATCTGCTAGGCCTCCGGCAATTTATTTCATTGATTGGCGAAAAATATAACCACCGCTTATTTTCTACAATAGATACGTCCTATTTAAAAAATAACTTTGATTACGCTGTTTTCAGCAATGATAATGATGCTATTCAAGATATCAGTGCCACCACTTTTCTTAAAGATTTAAATAAAAACTACGATCCTTATGATACCACCATCACTGATTATAAGAATGAGGCCCTGAGAAAATACTACTCCAAAAGTATATTTTTCACAAATGAAAAATCAACAAAATCCAACACAGTCAAATTAAATAATTATCTTTTAATGAATGATTATATGATAATTGATATGCTAAATACTAATCCTACCCGTAATGTATTCTCTACATTTTATATCGATATGCTGGATAATTTCCTGGAGCAAGCTGGCAACCTTTATAAACTTGATTTATGGAAAAAATAATGGCTCTATTAAATAATTTGAAAGGAAAATACATTAAACCCCAATCGGTTACACGTGAATAACATGCTAAAAACTTAGCCTTTAAATAAACACAAATTAGATTATTCCGCCGTATAGATTAGAGCGTACTAACCCAACAATTCAATCCCTTCCATATTCCCTTGCATCCCTGCATGATCTACTGCCATTAATCCTTTACTATCCATGATCATTTTATCAGCTCCTGCATCTAATAAGATCTTAACGATTTCATTTCTTCCAAACATACTTGCAAACATCAAAGCTGTGCCACCATTGCCATGCATGGCATTTATGTCTGCTCCATTCTTTATTAAAAGATTTGCCATATTTGCATAACCTTTAAAACAAACGCCCATCAATGCAGTGTTTCCTCCATTGTCTTTTGCGTTTACATCGGCTCCTGCTTTTAGTAATTTATCTGCCGCTTCAAACTGGTTATTATAAGCTGCAATTAATAAAGGAGTGTAACCTTTTTCATCTTTGTAATTTATTTCTGCATCTTCCTCTTTCAGGAGATCGTCTATTAATTTAATATCACCATTACGGGCTGCATCTATCAATTCAATCATATTAATTTTTTTAATAAACGGGGAGCATAATTGCTCCCCATTAAATATTATCAGGCCGGAATCTTAGACGTCTTTTCACGTTCAAAGAAACGGTGCTGGCCAATTGCTGATATAAATTGCTTAGCCAAAGTCTTCCCGGAAGCATTTCCAATAATAAGTCCCATATCTGACATTTCAGCTGGATCTTTTTTGAGATAATTGGCCACATAACTCATGTTGACTAAATCACGCGCTTGTTCATCCACGGCAATTGCTTTGCAGTGCA
>JBDTEF010000160.1:0-13324 GCA_039922615.1 Ginsengibacter sp. | reverse complement strand
TAGTGCTAATTTGTCTTACAGTTGCCATCGATTTTCTATTTGCACAGATTCAAAATACTTCTTTTTATTTATCAGAATCGCTTCTTTTTGGCACTTTTTGGTTATTATTTTTTCCCTTGTTAAAAATTCAGTTCCGGGTAAGCAAGAATACCAAAGCTTTACCAGGTATCATTTTAGTAGCTGCTATCCTTGCAGGAATACATTTGTTCATCTATCCGGCCATGGTTTTAATATTGTCGAAAATTTTTTTCAATCATACTTTTTCTTTTTGGCAAACTTTCAATTTTGAAATAACAGAACATTTTATCAAGTTGATAATTGTTTATTTTTTGCCTGTACCTATTATGATTATTTATGAAAACAAATTATTGCAAAGGCCCAATATTGAATTAATTGACATCCCACAACCTGCCTTCATTCATTCATTAATCGTTTCAGATTTCAACAATAAAAAAATAGCTATTTCTACAAATGATGTCTTTTATTTTTCAGCAAATTCACCTTACATAAATATTCACCATCCTTCAAAAAAATATCTTTATTCAGCGACTTTGAAATCATTGCAAACGCAATTGGACAACAAACAATTTATCCGCATTCATAAATCCTACCTTGTAAATATTTCAAAAGTTATTTCCTACCAATCGCGGTTAAATGGTGATTACGATTTGTTGCTTTTAAATAACACTTCATTAAGGGTGACCCGCAATTACGCTGCAATATTTAAATCTGCTTTTGACAGCCATCATCGTTTCACCGCAAAATAACCTCGTTTCACCTTATTTCATTTGTAATTAAATTGCTTTCAGTGGAACATTTGTAAAATTTACAAATGAAAAAAATATTTTCTATTCATGCAATGCTGATCCTGTTTTCCTTTTTTACAGGTTGTAAAGGACAGGTATCTAAAACTTTACCTGTAACAAAACATGAAATTGTCGGTGGTGGCTGCGATGGCTGTGAACTGATGTATGTAGGAATGCCGGAAAATATACATGCGGTGGATACCAGTCCCGGGTGGAAGGAGAGTGGACAACGATTAATTGTCACCGGGTTAGTATTTAAAATTGATGGTAAAACACCTGCGCCCGGTGTAATTATTTACTATTGGCAGACAGATCATAATGGTTATTATGCTCCGTCGCCCGGCATGAGTGAAAAAGCAAAACGTCATGGTCACATTCGCGGTTGGATCAAAACTAATGCAAGTGGTGAATACACTATTAATACAATCCGTCCGGCACCATATCCAAAAGAGGACATACCTGCTCACATTCATTTATCAATAAAGGAACCCGGTATTCAAAATGAATATTATACGGATGAGATCAATTTTGATGATGACACATTGCTTATTCCTTATTTCAAAAAATACCCGCCCGAAAATCGGGGTGGAAGTGGTGTAGTGCGCGTTCTTTTAAAAGAGAGCTTACAAATTGCGGAACACAATATTATCCTTGGATTGAATATTCCCAATTATCCTATGAAACCTGTTTCCATGAAAGAATCAGGATTACATATCGGTGAGGACCAGCCATCCTTCACGCCATCTCATACGTATGGCCCTGACAAAGGAACTAACACATGCCCGGTGTGCAAATATGGCCGTTATCATGGTATCATTTATTTTGTGGGAAATAATCCAAACTGGAATGAAATAAAAAAATGGCTGCTGTTTTTGGAAGCGGAAAGCATCAAAAGAAGCAAATATTTAAAAGTTTATTTTGTTTATGGAAATAATCAATCTTACGACAAAGATGATAGACAAATACAATTGGAAATATTGGGGTCAGCATTGCATCTTCAAAAAACTGCTTTGACATTTGTTCCTTCATTTTCTGATAATGCCACAGATGCGAACCTGAATAAAATTAATCCTGATGTAGAAAATACCTTTATAATTTACAAGAATAGAAACATTGTAGATAAATATATTAGCCTTGCGCCTTCGGCTGAAAATTTTAAAATTATATCCAATTCATTAGATAAAACGAAAGGATTGTATTTTGATTTGCCGGCAAAAGATGAAAGGTAAGTTTCATTGCTCAAGACGCAATGCTCAAGGCTATTTACAGTTATTTTTGTAATTTCAATTTTTTGATTACTTATTTCTGTCAAATGAAACTGCTATGAACCAGGATGAACTGAATAGATTGCGCTGGCAGCAGGTAAAAGAGGGAGATCAGCAATCTCTCTTTGAATTGTATGATGCCAATTATTTTCACCTCGTCAGGTTTGGTTTGAAGATCCTACCACAAGATGAAGTCGTAAAAGATACAATCATGACTCTTTTTTTCAAGTTATGGGATAAAAGAAATAACCTTGCCGAAGTAAGTAATGTAAAATCTTATTTATTTACATCTTTAAAAAGATTGTTACTCGACCATCTTGCCAACGACGCTAAATTGACTAAAGCAATTGAGGCTTTTTGTACCAACCCGGATAGTAAAGAAGAGTTAGCTTATGAAGAAATAATTATTCTCGTGCAGGAAGATGAAGCGATTCGCAAAAAATTATCTTTAGCAATCAAACAATTAACGCCAAGACAAAGTGAGCTAATCAGGTTAAAATTCTATGAAGGCCTGTCTTATGAGCAGGTTGCTTTGCAAACATCTCAAAGCATTAAAACAGCCTATAATACTATTTATAATGCTATTCAAACATTGAGAAATCACTTCTAAACAGGCTTTTAAAAATAAATATTGATTTCTTATGGGAAAAAGTATTCTTTTCGCCGTCAGTATTTAAATACCCTGAATGGATTATTTGTCATTTTTACCAGAAGATTTTATTTGCAATGAATCGTTCCAACATTTTTGTAATGGAACTGTCCAGGAAGATATTGTCTTTTGGCAAAACTGGATCTCAAATAATCCCCAAAAAATGGAGGAAATTGAAGAGGCCATACATATGGTGAATGTACTTACAGCAAAACAAGGAAACCTGTCAGCGCAAAATCTTCTTTTAAAAGATACGTTTACCCGACGTGAACAGTTTAAGGAAAAACTTTTCGCGGCAGCACCTGTTATCAATATCCATAAAAATAATAAAGCCAGGAAGAGAAGGTATTTTTTCCCGGCAGCTGCCGCCTGTTTAGTGATGGTTATTTTTGGTGCAGGATATTATTTTCAAAATCCAGCGCATAAAACGGATGTACAATTAGCCCGGGTGAGCGCAACATACAGTGCAGGCCTGCAACCAAGAAATACGATTCTATTATCCGACGGTTCGTTGGTAACCCTTGCAAAAAACAGCAGCATCAAATTAGTCGAAGGATTTAGCAATAACAAAAGAGAATTGACCTTATCCGGTGAAGCTTACTTCGATATTAAACATGATGCTACCTCACCATTTTTGATTCATACTTCCAGGATGGAACTGGTTGTTTTAGGAACGGTTTTCAATGTAAAAGATTTTGCAGACAGTGCCTCATCAGAAGCCTTTCTTATTTCAGGCAGATTGAGCGTAAGTGCCAGGCAGGATATAAAAAATACGTTTGTTTTAAAACCAAATGAAGGTGTGGTTATTTCCCGGAAAAAGGAAAAGGGAATTATGCCAGCCAAATCTGAAAATCCCTTTGAAGTTAAAAAAATGGAAGCTGCGGTTAATAATAAAAGTCTAGCCTGGATCCATAACAGGCTGAGTATAGATGATGAACCTTTATTTGAAATAGCCCGCAGGCTCCAGGATTGGTATGGCATACAAATTAGTTTTGCTGATGATTCTGTGAAAAATTACAGGTATTCCGGCATTTTCGAAAGTGAAACGGTGGTCCAGGCATTACAAGCCCTGCAATTGTCTTATCCATTTAAGTTTACCTCTATTCCTCAGCAAATAATAATATCAAAATAAAATTTTAATATAGAAAATGAAATCCTAACGATTATGATGAAAAAAAATACCCCAAACATTTCTCTTCCGTTTCCCTACAGAAAACTAATTTTACTTATGAAGTTTACTGTATTTTTTATGTTCTTGTTTTGTGTGCAGGCGCATGCAAAAACATTTGGCCAGGAAAATATTACGTTGAGCTTGAAATCAGCCACCATCAAGCAACTCATTAAAGAAGTGGAGAAACAAACTCCTTACAGGTTTGTCTATCATACAGGTAGTTTGCCATTGAACAAAGTGGACATCCAGGTGGTGGATGGTACCTTGCAACAAGTGCTGGGACAGGCTTTTAAAGGTTTGCCAATAGATTATTCTGTAAAAGACAATAATCTGGTCGTATTATTTGCTCCTTTGCCAGGAGCTGAAATGAATAAGACTATCAAAGGAAGAGTGCTATCATCGGAAAATAAACCTTTGGAAGGAGTTACCGTAATGGTAGCAGGTACCAGAACCGGCGTGGTTACAAATTCCGATGGCTATTATACAATTGATGCGCCTGACAATGCACAAACACTTTCCTTTTCCCTCGTAGGATATGCGGAATTAAAAATAAGTATTTCAGGGCGATCGCAAATAGATGTAACCTTAAAATCTATTACGACAAGTCTTGATGAAGTAGTTGTAACAGGTTATACCAATTATGCAAAAAGCCAAACAGCCACGGCTTCAACTACCATTAAAGCCGATAAAATTAACCAGGTACCAATGACAATAGATCAATTGTTACAAGGACGTGTTCCTGGTTTAGTTGTTTCCAGTGGTTCTGGCCAGCCAGGCCAAAGTGCAAAAATAACTATCCGCGGCGTTGGAACAATTGAAGGTCCTACTGACGTATTGTATGTTTTAGATGGAGTGCCTATCGAAAATGGCTATTTCCAGGCGATTAATCCTTCAGACATTGAATCAATGACTGTCCTCAAAGATGCTTCAGGCAAATCACTCTATGGTTCCAGAGGATCAAATGGCGTAATCGTGATCACTTCTAAAAAAGGAAAGGCCGGCAAACTTTCTTTCAACTATAAATCCCAATATGGTTTCTCCGACCTGCCTACTCCTACTTTCAAAATGATGAATGCTAGTGAGCATTTGTTGTTTGAAGAACAAATAGGACAAGAAACAGGATCTACAGCAGGACCGGGATGGACCTATTCTCCAAATAACCCTAAGTATGCCGCGCAAACTCCCGAAGTGCAGCAACGCTACAATGCAATCTTGGATAGCCTTAAAAAAGTAAATACTGACTGGAGAAATTTTTTCTTTCAGAAAGGTAAATTTATGGAGCAGCAGATCGATGCAAGCGGTGGTAGTGAAAAAGTGCAGTTTTATAGTTCGCTGAATTATTATAACCAGGATGGTATTGCAGTTCGTTCAGGACTCAAGAGAGTTACTTTAAGAAATAATGTAAATTTTCATACCAATAAATTATCAGGAAATCTCAACGTAAGTATTGGTTATTCTTCCTCGAGTTTTATTGAAGCTGAAGGAGGAAGTAGTGGAAATAATCCACTCTCTGCCGTTTATTATGCACTTCCTTATGAGTATCCTTATGCTCCGGACGGTACCCTGGTTACTTCAGGAAACTCGAAAACTTATCCTGTGATGGACCAAAGAGAAGGAAGTAATGCATATGAGCGACTTTTAAATACTTCCAATAAAACCAGCCAGCTGAAATCAATGGTTTCCTCCTCCTTACAATATGAAATATTTAATGGTTTAACAGCGAAAACGCAAGTGGGTATTGATTACAGGCAATCATTAGATGAAGCTTTTGTGAATCCCGATTCCTATTCAGGTTCTAAAGTTTCCAATGGAAAACAAGGTAGTTTTGGCGAAGGGTCAAGAAGGAATTTCAGTGTGATCTCTACTTCAGGATTGACGTACGCACGAAAAATTGCTTCTGTTCATGATTTTGATATAACCGCCTTATTTGAATATAACTATAATAATTACAGGTCTTTTGGTTATACAGGTTATGGAATAGAAGGCAGATTGCCAAATACGCCTGCAGGTATTACTCCCGGTTCTGCTACCAGTGGTTTCATCCCTTCACTAAGCGGTGGCCGTACAGAAAATGCATTAGCATCCTATATCGGTATTGGCCGCTATACTTATAATGGTAAGTATACGGTGAATCTGAGTTACAGGTATGATGGCGCATCTACGCTTCCCGCAGAAAACAGGTGGCATCCTTTTTATTCCGCGGGTATTAACTGGAATGTAAAAAAAGAAAATTTTCTTGAAAATGTGGCATTCCTTTCTGATTTCAGATTGCGTGCCAGCTATGGTACCACTGCAAGTCCGGTCGCTAGCGACTTTGACTATATTGCATTATTTAGTACCACTTCCTACGGAGGAAACGCCGGCATAAAACCTGACGTACCTGGTAATAAAAATTATAATTGGGAATATGCCAAAGAATTGAATATTGGAACTGACTTAAGCATTTTAAACAATAGAATGAGATTGATCCTGGATATATATGACCGAAAGACCACTAATCTTATTTTTCTTCGTCCTTTATCAATTACCTCAGGCTTTAGTGAGTATAGGATAAATGGTGGCTCTGTTGATAATAAAGGAATAGAGATCGATCTGCAAGGAGATCTAATCCGGAATAAGAACCTGAAATGGACGGTAGGTGGAAACATTGCTTATAATAAAAATAAAGTAACCGATCTTGGTGGATCTGATGAATTTGAAATTGGTTATACAGGAATTATCAGGGTTGGACTTCCTTTGGGTACCCATTATGCACCAGAATGGGCTGGCGTAGATCCTGCAACGGGAATGCCTCAATATATTGATCCTGCAACAGGTAAAGCTACTTTTACTTATAATGCGGCAACAATGAGTGTAGCTAAGTTTGGTAGTTATAATCCTGGATATACCGGAGGTGCTTTTACTTCTTTGAGTTATAAAGATTTATCCCTTAATGTGCTGTTTTCTTTTGTGGGCGATGTAAAAAGGTATGATAACGAAATGTATTACAATGAAAATCCAAGCTTTAAAACCAGTAACCAAACTACAAGAATGTTATATGATCGCTGGCAAAAACCTGGAGATATTGCGCTGTTGCCGGATATAAAAGCAAAACGCAGCTATTCATCTTTTGATATTTATGATGCATCTTTTGTTCGTCTTAGAAATGTAAATCTGAGATACAAACTATCCGATAAGATAGTTTCAAAATTAAAAGGCTTAAGTGGCGTTCAGCTATTTGTTCAGGGTGAAAATTTATATACATGGACAAAATGGATTGGCTTTGATCCCGAGAATGGTAATGAGTACAGTAAGTTTGCTTTTCCCAATCCCCGCACTTACACAGCAGGCATAAACATTAATTTCTAAAAAATAAATAATGATATTAACTATAAAAAGACTTTTTCAATTTATCATGATCATTTTTGCGATTGGCGCAATTTCATCGTGTTCAAAACAATTGGACCTGCATCCTTCGGACCAGATTGATGCATCAAAGGCGTTCCGAAATGTTGATGATCTAAATAAGGGTGCAATCGGCGCTTATGCCCTTCTGGGCTATGATGACATCACAAACACAAGCCTGGTTTCTGATGAGTGTATGTTACCAACTGAAAATACCACAGGTGGCGGAGTGGCTACATATCGCTGGCAATATGATGGCAGCAGTGGAACAGTTACGGGATATTTTGGTGACAATTATGTGGTAATTGATAGGCTAAACCGGGTGTTGGCGGCAATAGATAAAGTTTCTTCAACACCAGCAGACGATCAAAAGAAAATGCAATACAGGGCGGAAATGCTAGCGTTACGTGCCTACTGCCATTTTGAATTACTTAGGAATTATGCTTCAAAATACGAAACAGGCGCGATGGGCGTTGCTTACATGACAGAGTCAGTCATTTCTTTACCCGCAAGGTTGAGTTTTGAAGCGTCTATTATGAAGGTGAAAGAAGATCTGATGGCTGCCAAAGCTATTATGCCAACTTCCTTTACTGATAAATCAAGAATTACACTACCGGCTATCTCTGCTATACAGGCGAGAGTTGCATTATATGAGAAAAACTGGGCTGATGCCGTCACCTATTCTTCAGAAGCCATCTCTTATTTACCGCTGGCTTCAAAAGCGCAATTCGCTGATATCTGGAAAGACAAATCCGATGCTGAGGTATTTTGGAAATTGAAAAAAGTTTCCAGTGCAGACGGACTGTTAGGTAATTTTTATTTGAATACAAATAATATTGTTCTTTTTGCTCCGGCCAATAAGTTATTAAACCAATTTGATAGAATAAACGACATCCGTTTTAGTAATTATATCAAAGTAGATAGTAATCGGGGCAACAATAAGATACCCAATATTGTTATTAAATATGTTGGTGGTTCAGCTATTAAAAATCTTGCAGATGTAAAATTATACCGGACCGGTGAGATGTACCTGATAAGGGCTGAAGCGAATGCAGAATTATCTAAATTGACAGAAGCGAACAATGATTTGAATTATTTAAGGGCAGGAAGAATAAATGGATACACAGATACGACATATGCTTCCAAGGACGATATGATCAATGGTATCATTGTAGAAAGATTTAAAGAATTAGCATTCGAAGGCCAACGATTTTTTGATTTAAAAAGAAGAAACCTTCCTGTTCAAAGATTGCCTGAAGATGCTGTGAATGCACTCGGTGCCGATTTACTTACGCCGGCTCAGCCTCAATATGTATTTCCGCTACCGGATAGTGAAGTGAAAGTGAATAAAAATATGAATCAAAATCCAGGATATTAGAAAAAGGACATAATGAAAACTGTAAAATATTTGACATTTGGGATTTTGATGATCATTGCTGTTGCTTGTAAAAAAGATTTACCGGGCAATCCGGCAGAGAATGGCGGACAACAACCTCCTGCTCCTCCTCCGGCAATGTCTCATCCCGGATCATTGGGGTTTCTTGGCGATACTACTGATGTATCTCCAACGGTCACCGGGGGGCTGGTTTTAATGGGCGGTGGCTCAGATGTGAGTGCGGCCTTTAGGTGGATGATTGATAAGTCGGGTGGTGGCAATGCAGTCATCATAAGATCAACCGGAACAAATGCCTATAACAGTTATGTGAATGGATTAGGGAATTTGAAATCGGTTGAAACATTATTGATCAATAGCAGGGATCTGGCTAATAACGACCAGGTGGCAAGAGTTATCAAAAATGCAGAATTATTATTCATTGCCGGTGGTGATCAATCAGATTATATGAATTACTGGCGTGGTACTAAAATGGCTGATGCTATCAATTATTTATTAACGACAAAGAAAGCGCCTGTAGGTGGTACAAGTGCCGGTTGTGCGATACTGGGTAAAATTTATTACAGTGGTGAGAACGGTAGCGTTACATCCGACGAGGCACTTCCTAATCCCTACCGATCAACGATCACCTTATATAAAAATGATTTTCTGAATGCCCCTTTCATGAATGACGTAATCACTGATCAGCATTTTTTAACGAGGAACAGGCAAGGTAGATTAACGGTTTTTTTAGCGCGCTCTCTACAGGATTGGAATATTGCTGCAAAAGGTATCGCAGCCGATGAAGGCACGGCAGTTTGCGTGGATCAAAACGGAAAGGCTGTGGTATACGGATCAAGCAATGCCTATTTTTTAAAAACAGATATCAGTAAAAAACCCGAGAAATGCCAGCCGGGATTACCGCTTGATTTTATCAATGACAATAAATCCGTCATGGTTTACCAGATAAGGGGCAGTACTGTTGGAAATGGTTCATTTAGTGTGAGTGATTTTAATGCAGAAAAAGCCTCGGGTGGTGTATGGTCATGGTGGTCAGTAACAAATGGGGTTTTAAACCAGATCTCTTTTTAAAAATAAATTGACAATCTATAAAACTATTCAATGAAGATTTTTACACATAAATTATTCTTTTTCTTATTCTTCCCGCTATATTTCACCAATGTATTTTCTCAAAATGTGAAACCGGCTTCCTGGAATTTAGGGATTGTTGGTGATACAGCGAATGTAAGTACCACCACTTCTTTTGGCGTAGCGTTGGTAGGAGGAGGAGGAAATGTAAATAGTGCCTTTAAATGGATGATCTCCAAAAGCGGCGGTGGAGATGCTGTAGTTATTACCGCATCAGGTACTGTGGCCTACAACCAGGAAATTTATGACTTGGGCGGATTAAATTCAGTTCAAACAATAAATATAACCTCCAGGGATATTGCCGATAATGATTCGGTTGCAAACATTATTAGAAACGCAGAAATGGTATTTATCGGCGGTGGTGATCAGTCGCGGTATATGAATTTTTGGCGTGGAACCAAAACCCAGGAAGCCATCAATTATCTTTTACGAGAGAAAAAAGTGCCAATAGGTGGTACCAGTGCGGGTTGTGCCATTCTTAGTGGCATTTATTACAGTGGAGAAGATGGAAGTGTAGTTTCGGATGAAGTATTGAAAAATCCTTTTATAAAAGGGGTTACTTTATATAATAATGATTTATTGCATGTGCCATTTCTTCAAAATGTGCTTACAGACCAACACTATCTTACCCGGAAAAGACAAGGAAGACATGTTGCTTTTTTGGCCAGGATCAATAAAGATTGGGGAATATTTGCAAATGGCATTGCTCCCAATGAAAGAACAGCAGTATGTATTGACGACGACGGGAATGCAAAAGTATTTGGCGAAAGTACTGCTTACTTCATCAAAACCGATATGAGCAGGAAGCCGGAAATTGTAAAGGCGAATATGCCATTGGAATGGAATGATAATGGAAAGGCACTTCATGTTTATGAGATCCAGGGAAGTGATTCCGGGGCAGGTAATTTTTCTGTAGCTGATTTCCATCCGGAAAAAGCAAGCGGTGGTAAATGGTATGATTGGTATGTAGAAGATGGCAATTTAAAAATGAATCCTTCTACAGATAAGGTAGAAAAGTATGTGATGGTCATTCATGGTGGCGCAGGTACGCTTCTGAAAAAAGATATCACACCTCAATTAGAAAAAGATTTTAAACTAGCGCTGACAAATGCGTTGAAAGCGGGTTATGAAAAGATTTCCGGCGGAAAATCAAGTCTTGATGCGGTGCAGGCAGCCATTCATATAATGGAAGACAGCCCGTTATTCAATGCCGGCAAAGGTGCAGTATTTACCCATGATGGTCGTAATGAAATGGATGCGGCGATAATGGATGGAAGCAACCTTATGGCGGGTGCCGTTGCAGGTGTTTCCAATGTGCGCAATCCTATTGATGCTGCGCGTGCAGTAATGGAAAAGTCAGAACATGTAATGATGAGCGGAACGGGTGCAGAAACATTTGCCAAAGAGGCCGGTTGTGTAATTGTTCCCACAAAATATTTTTACACCGAGTCAAGGTGGAAAGCACTTCAGCAGGCTATTAAAGATGAGTCTGCAAAACCAAATCATGCTTATACCCCAGGGAAATTAGGAACTATCAATCCCGATTTGAAATTTGGAACAGTAGGTGCCGTAGCTTTGGATCAGAAAGGAAACCTGGCCGCCGGCACTTCTACGGGTGGAATGACCAATAAAAAATACGGACGTATTGGCGACGCACCGATCATTGGAGCAGGAACTTATGCCAACAATCTTACGGTGGGCATCTCATGTACCGGTTGGGGAGAATTTTATATCAGAACAGTGGTGGCTCATGATCTTAGCGCATTAATGCAATACAAAGACTTATCCGTACAGGCTGCCGGAGATGCTGTTATTAAGAAGATGGGAGATTTGGGTGGAGACGGAGGCCTCATCGCATTGGATAAATATGGAAATGTTGCGATGCCATTTAACACAGAAGGAATGTACAGAGGAACAGTAACACAGGATGGTAAAATTGAAGTTCACATTTATAAATAAATATTCTCTAACAATTAAACATTAAAACAAATGAAAAAGTTTTACATTACCCTATTTGCGGCATTCCTAAGCATAGCTTTGTTTGCCCAGGATGTTTCTATCGGTACAGATCTCCCTCCTACGCTAAAACTAAAAAATTATAGATCTCCATGGACAACGTCATATAATTATTCTTATGTGCAGACGATCTATTTACAATCGGAAATAAATACATCAGGAAATATTACTTCCTTAAAGTACAATTTTCTGGGAACAGTTTTAGAAAATAGTAATAATTTAGAAGTTTATTTAGGTACTATATCAAAAAATGTTTTTGATAGTTCATTAACAGACTGGGTACCTGTTGCCAGTATGACAAAAGTTTTTGATGGTATTATAACGGCTTCAGGATTGCCGGGCCCTGTCACCATCAATTTACAAACACCGTATAATTTTAAAAACGATGGTAATCTAGTAATTGCCGTGTTTGATAAAAGTCCTGGCAATGATTATGATGCTAACGATGACTATACTTTTAAAAGTACAGAGCTAACTCCTAAAAGAGTAATGTATTACGTAACAGATGGCCCCGAAGGAGATGATAATCCTATTCCTACCCCAGGCGACCCGGCACCTGCAGATAATGTTAATGGGAATATAGCTAATATCACCATTCATTTTGGTACAGCTACGCCGGTAATGTTTGATAATTTTAGTGCAGTAAAGCAAGCCGGTAGTAACTTCCTGAAATGGAACACAAGAACTGAGCAGAATAATAAAGGGTTTAATATCCAACGGTCAGCTGATGGAATTGATTTCAATACGATTGCTTTTGTACCCAGCCAGGCAAAAAGTGGCAACAGCAGTGAGAACTTAAGTTATTCATTTTCTGATAAGCTTCAACTAAGGGGAAATAACTATTACAGGATTGAGCAGGTGGACCTGAATGGGAAAAGTATCTTTTCCAAAATTGTTTTTGTAAAAGGAGATTTTAAAGGTGGTTTTACCATTACTACCATCTATCCAAACCCGGTTAAAGATGAATTAAATGTAGTGATTGCTTCTGAGAAGAGTGACAATGCAGTGGTTGAAATAAGTGATATCTCCGGTAAGAATGTACTTAAGATGACGCGTGCAATTCAAATTGGTGACAGTAAAGTGGAAATCAACACGTCTACTTTGGCACCTGGTGTTTACAATGTTAGAGCAACATTAAGCAGCAGTAACGAAAGTGCTGTTTCACGGTTTGTAAAAAGATAATTTTTAAGTAAATGATTTTTAAAAACAGGAACTTTTCATTTGAAAGGTTCCTGTTTTTTTTATTATCAGCAGTGAAGTTTTTTACCCTGATCAATGCTTTTCATTATCCAGCACGTGCACAATTTTATAATAATATTCCATTGCTTTTTCGGGAGAATCGCCGATACACAAAACGCCCAGTTTTCCAAATTGTGACAATGCATCTATCATGTGAAACATAATGCCCTGTTGGGTACTGCTATTAAACAGGAGGTCATTCCCCATTGATATTTCTATCAGGTCATGTGGCGTAAAGCCTTTGTATTTCTCACTTTGCAGGTTATCAGAAAA
>JBDTEF010000159.1:0-22128 GCA_039922615.1 Ginsengibacter sp. | reverse complement strand
CAATATTATGCAGCTCCTGATGGCAGGGTGTTGGCACAGTTTACAAGTATCGATCACCCCGATTATAGTTTTACGGGAACTTATCAATAGTTACTGATCAGGATATAATCAAAGAAGAGTAAATTTTTTAAATGCTGTTGGCCTGGACCAACAGCATTTTTTTTTATAGCATTTTAATTTACTTCACGCTTTCATCAATTTTTCATGATTGAAGAGTGCTTGGATTTAGCAGAATAAAAGAAAAAAATAGATAGTTTGAGCAGCATTTTTAGTAATAGTATTGCCCTTAATGAAGAGGTTTCCGTTAATTACTTTCTCAATAAAAATTGATTGCTTAAAAAAATTATTATTCTCATAGCGATTGCTTTCCCCTTCTTCGTATCAGCGCAGGATGATAGCGGGTTATACAAAAATCAAATAAAATTTTCTCCCGTCAGGATGATTGACTTATTTAATCCCGGATTAGAGATAAGTTATGAAAGAGTTCATTCAGGAAAGTTTTCATCACAGTTTTCTTACGCTTTTGATAAAGATATTTTTGGCTTGTTTCCATTTAATAATTTTCGTGGTAATCGTTTTTCTCTGGAAGAAAAATATTTTTATAAATCGATGGACAACAAAAGAAAATATGTTTCACTTGACCTGATTTTGAACAATAATACTTACAGCCAGGTAAAATCTTATCCGGATTCAGTATCCGGTAATATTGAAAACCGGCGAAATTTTTTTCATAGGAAGACTTTTTCAGCTAATATAAAATATGGAAAACAATTTTTTCTCAATCGTTTTATTGTTGATTTAAGTATTGGAGCCGGAATAAAATGGAGAAGTTTAATTCCAGAATATAATTATCCGTTTGTACAGCAGAAAGGATTTGACTTTACTTTTTTCTTAACCAGCTATGCAAAATATGTTACTATTAATATTCCAATGAATGTAAAAATTGGATATCTTTTCTAATATTTTAAAGGTCATTCTTTTTAGGAATCATCATCTACCTTTAAATCGAAAACTTGCTCTCACTGTACAAAGTTTATTAATATTTATCATTTTCCCCGGTATAGATTATGTTAGTGGGATAGGGTAAAATGATTCCTGGGATACATTATACGATGAGAAAATTTTGACCTCCTGACATTCATCCTGGTAGCTACCAAATTGTAAAACTTCGTCCATTGATGAAACTTTATTGTTATTTGAATCAAGGATTTTATTAATTTGATTTGTTGATTTTCTGATTCATTATATACAGTGAAGTATGAGTAACTATAATATTATTTATATATTTGGTTTGAATTTTATATTAAGACAAATTGTCTATTATAAACTAATCTTTCAAATCTGTTATCATGGAAAGTAAATACGGTTTCAATAAATTGTCAACAAATGAATTTTGTGATTGGATTGCAAAATATAAGATTGCAAGAACAATCCTGGCCATTCAGGAACACCATACTTACAGCCCTAATTATTCCTTGTTCAATGGTACTAATCATTTTGAGCTTCAACAAGGAATGAAGAATTATCATGTTCATTCCAATGGCTGGGCAGATATTGGCCAACATTTTAGTATTTTTCCTGATGGGACTGTCTTGACAGGAAGATCACTTGAATTATCGCCTGCTTGTATTTTAGGGAATAACGCCAATGCGATTTGCATAGAAAATGTAGGCAATTTTGATACTGGCGCCGACAAAATGAATGACAGCCAGGCGCAAGCGATTGTTACCATTACCGCAGCATTATGCAAAAAATTTAATTTCCAGGTTAATACAGATAGGATTGTTTATCATCATTGGTTTAACTTAAGCACTGGGGAAAGAAACAATGGCACAAAAAATAATAAAACTTGTCCGGGCAGCAATTTCTTCGGTGGGAATAAAGTAGAAGATTGCCTGAATAATTTTATTCCTAAAGTAAAGCAAGAAATGGATAGTAGTATCCAGGTTGTAAACACTGACCTGATTCGATTTGTACAAGTAACTGCCGGTTCATTAAATATTCGCAAAAAGCCAAATGCATCTTCTGGTAAAGTGCCGGGTAGAGAGCCTGCATTATTAGGGTCTATCCTGAGGGTTTATGAAGAAAAGAATGGTTGGATTCGTATTTCAAGTTCAGCACAGCATTGGGTTTCAGCAAAATATACAATGGATGTAGAAAGAGCCACGGTTACATCCAATGGGTTGAAAGTTAGAAATGGTCCAGGTAAATCTTTTTTGGAACTTCATGTTCTTCTGAAGAATGCGGAAGTTTTTGTATCAGCAGAAAAAGATGGATGGTGTAAAATTGCTTTGAATGAGCAGTGGGTTAGTAAAACATATTTGAAGTTTTAAATTTTTTACAGTTTTGGATTAAATGACAGATCTTTTAGAAATGATATGGCAATCCAGGGTGACAATAGTTCTTGTAATTGGCACCTCCAAAAAAAGTCAAAATAATATCAGCTACCCTGTAATCAATAATTAATTCCCGGGATTGTTTCAAAATATACAATGTATCTACACGTTATTTGCCAACTATTTGATGCATAACTTTTATGTAGCGAAAGAAATTATGAGCGAACATTATAAGCAACTTCAAAATAAGTCCATCATTTTTTTATTTTAATCAAAGGAACAGACAGAATTAATTTTAATACGAATTAGTATTTTTAAATATGACGGTTTTAACCAAAATTCTTTTTTTTCTTTTTTGCGCTTGCTTGCAGACAAAAATCCATGATGATCAAAAGGCGCTTAGTATCAATATTGCAATACCCATTAAAATATCCGCAGTTGCTGCAACATTTCCACTGTGTTTGAATAAAATAGATTGTAGAGATATTAATAATACCGTTCAATTGGATATAAGAATTGTTTCAAAAATTAATGAAACCGTTATTGCGTATGCAAAAGAAATTGATTTTTCTGATAGCATAGGAACATACACGGACCTCTATTTTAATACCATTCAATTACAAGACAGCCTGCAAACAATTTATTTAATTTTGCTGAAACATTATCCCACAGCTAACCTGAATGTCAAAGTTTTATTTTATGATAACCAAAAAATGATATTTGCAGATAGTGTGTTCGACTTCAATTTGTTTGCATTAGATGATTTGGATAAGGATAACCTGAAATCTTCTAATCTGAAAAAGGAATGTAAAATTATCGCTCCGGAAATTGAACTAGGAGATTACAACCATGATGGAAGAAATGATTTCAAATTTACGAGGTTGTACCACAATGGCACTTCTAATAGTTTATTTACAACGATAATTGAAATTAAAAACAGGAAAATAAATACATTATTTTTTAAAGAAATTCTACTAACAAATTGAGTAAAAAATATTAAATAGCCCTTATGAATTTAATCATTAAAATCAGTTTCATCGCCAAGCCATTCTTTTATAATACGGGCAGTTTTATCTGTTTCAGCATCGTGCAGCAAATAAATATTTGCTGAATGTACCAGGCGGGAATGCATAGGGAATGCAAATCCATATCCTTGTTTCTCATATTCTGAAGGTGATATAGTAATATCTTTTTCGGGATGTTCTTTCAGATAGTAAAGCAATTGTGGGCGGTCAAAAACGATTGCATCTGCTTTTTTATCTTTTAGTAATTGTATGCCCTGAGGAATATTTTCCAACGGTACTTCTTTTGCGCCATATTCTTTTGAAAAATTAGCTGCTGGTGAATCACCTGGTGCAGCCACATTCTTGCGGTTAAGATCTTCTGCTTTCGTAATTACAGTATGGTTGATAGAAGACAAGGTAAGAGTGCTTGCAATTCCTGCTACCATTGAAGTTGCAAATATGATGGAAATAACAATCCAGCTTCCTGCAACCACTCTACCTTTCAGTGTTTTGGGTGCGATATCACCATAACCAACAGTAGACATGGTAACGATGGCACACCACATGCCATTCGCTATTCCGTGAATATAGTCAGGGGGAAATTGTTCAGGATTTTCTTTTCTCTCCGCAAGCCAAAATAACGTACCAACGAATGTGAGGATGAAAACAAAAATGAAAACGGCAATCAATAAATTTATACTAAAAAACGGGGAGATCCTTTCCCAAATGGAAGGTGCTTTTGATTCAGATAAAATGGATAAGCTCGACTGGTAATAAGGCTGTGCAAACCGGACTATTTTTGCTCTTTCAGAAGTGATGCTGATAGGTCCAATGACCACATCTAATTTTCCATTCTTCAAATCCCGCAATGCTAATTCCACACTTTTATAACTTTGTGTTTGGTAACCCCAACCTGCCTGGGTGGCGACTGATTGCCAAAGTTCAGCCGAAATTCCTGTAAGTTCATTTTGCTTATAAATTACAAATGGTGCAGAACCGGCTACACCTACGCGTAAGGAAGAAGTATCAATCTTAGGTGCGAAAGTCGTATCCTGGGCCTGTGCAACAATTGCATAAAAAAGTAAGGCTGCTACTAAAGAAAATCGAATGGAGAAATTTTTAAAAATCAAAGAGAATTTATTTAGATGGTTTACATAATTGCAGTGCAATTATATTTTAGTAGAGTACGCCATAAACTAATTTTTCCGGCTAAGAAAATTTTGTCGTAAATGCATACGAATTATGGTGATTAATGATCAAACGAAAACAATTTTTAAGCCAAAATAGATTGCTTGCGCTTTTTTTCACAGCTTGAACATCGATTATTAATGTTAGTTTTTTTGCATCAATTGATATTAAATTTCAAAGAATATAAATTGCGGGCATTGATTAGGCTGTCAATGTACAGGCAAAGTTCGAAGCTATAATTCATTTTTATTGCTTTATTTTACCCAATGAATTTTCATTCTCAATTTCCCGTCTTAGAAAAATACACTTATCTCAACACTGCTTACTCCGGATTACTCTCTATAGAAACTGCGAAATGGCGGGCGAATCATGATAAAGAATTTGTGGCAGGTGCAAGTGCATTCAGGGAAAAGAGTGCATTTGTAATGAATGCATTAAGAACGAATCTTTCTGATTTTTTTGGTGTAAAAGAAGACAATACTTTTCTCGTACCTAATTTTTCTTTTGGCTTTAATACTCTTTTAAATGGCTTAGAAAAATCGCATCGTTTTTTATTATTGAAGGAGGATTATCCTTCTATTGTGAACCCTGTCGCGCGCATGGGTTTTGAATATCACGATGTGGCGATTGATGAAAACATGGAAGAGAATATATTGGCTGCTATTAAAAGTTTTCAACCAACGGTTTTTGCATTCAGCATGGTGCAATACATATCCGGAATTAGAATGAATGAGGATTTTTTACAAAAACTCAAATCGGAAAATCCTGGTATACTTTTGATTGCTGACGGTACACAATTTTCCGGCACCACACAATTTAATTTTTCAACTTCCTCTCTCGATGGGCTTATTGGTAGCGGATATAAATGGCTGTTGGGTGGTTATGGAAATGGTTATGTTTTCTCATCCGATCAATTAAAAAAAGCACTTTACAAGAATAATAAAACGATTGCCTTATCAATGGAAAATAGGGAGAATTACCTACAATCCATTTTTGAGCCCGGCCATTTGGACAGTCTCAATTTTGGAACACTCAACGAGGGCATTCATTACCTGCGTAGTGTAGGTTTAAATTTAATAGAAAAAACGAACCAGGGTCTATGCAAGTCGGCTCGAAAAGCATTTTACGAGAAAGGTTTGCTCCCTGAATGGATGTATAACCGGAGTCAGCAATCAACCATCATTAATCTGCCAATTACAGATGAAAGTATTAATAAAATACATGCCGCAGGGATTTTAAGTTCCAGGCGTGGTAAGGGTTTGCGCATTTCCTTTTATTTCTACAACACACAGGAAGATTTAAATTATTTTTTAAAAGTGTTGGGTTAAACGAAATTTAAAATTATACAATTTCATAGCGACCTTCAGTAAGTCATTTCATGTGATACATAGTAACGCTCAAAACTTTCAATAAAAATACTATTGACTGTAGTTGGTAGCTTTCATCCATATCTACATTCGTTTGAGGCCGGTATTTATTAGTTTATCTGCTGCCTTATTAAAAACTTTCTTTATTGCGTCACTTCTGGAATATTTTGCAGCCTGTTGGAATTGCAAAGCCGCCGTCAATAATTCTATTGTGTAGTTTGGATGAGGGACAGGGTCTGGGACGTTGTGATAGATCAGGATAATTTTAGGGGGAGTGAGGCAAAGTTCATCCACATAATCACTAACCAACCCACCCACAATAATGATAGCTCTTTCCTCTCCATTATCCTGCATCTTACCCATATCCATAAAGGATGCTGATTTATCCAGGATCTGTGAGGTGAGTGAATGAATAAAAAGTTGCCTGGGTGGAATTGGTTGAGGATTAAGGTATACAAATGAATCTTTCCTAAAATTGGATATTTCGGCGCTTCGTATTCCGGAATAAAATGCTCCTGCTGAATTTTGAACGTCATATAAGGCATTACGGATATAAGGACTCCAGGGCCCAACGGGTGTATTATCATCAGGATTTGGATTTAGTAATTGGTTGGCATACCATTCACCAACGGCTGCCATTAATTTTTGATGAGATTCGTTTTTAATTTTTTCCATGATTTTGATTTTTTAATTTTTGTTTTAATGTCAGGAATTTTATTATATCTGAATGCGGAAAGTATTTCCTATTCGTAAATATTATGTGGACATCTTTATTTTTTGAATATGCTTTTGCAATTACAAAATTAGGAATTGACAATAAGGAGACATAGTACAAAAGCGACAAATTTCGATGGCTGCTCATGGTAATCAATTTTCAGGTGAAAAGAATGATAGGCGCGATGATGGATCATTTAATCTATTCCTTTACAAATTTTAAAGTTTCTGTTTCAGCACCGTTCGACAACCTGATAAAATAAGTACCTGCGGGTAATTGACTGATCTGAATTTTATTAAGACCACCAGGGATAGATTTATTCAAAACAATTTTTCCGCCTAAATCAGTTATTACCAGGTTTCGATAATTCAAATTGTTCATGATGAATAAATGATCTTTTGCCGGGTTTGGATAAATGGTGATGGTACCTTTTAAAAGTGATTCGAGGGTGACTATTTTACTGAAATTACTTTTTCCATCCATATCAATCTGCTGTACACGGTAGTAATTCATAGCATCCATTTTGGCAGTTAGCGTACAGGTATAATTTCCGGTTTTGTTGGCGATTACATTGCATCCGTTTATGAAATGAATTCCGTCTGCACTTTGCTGCACATTGTACTCTTTTACATTAACCTCGTTCGCAACCTGCCAGTTAATTTTTGCCTGTTTATTTACCCAACTTGCCTGTACATCCAGCCACTGCAATGGCAGGCCTCCATTTGCCTTTTGGATAAAGAAATTACTAAAATTATTGATCGCGATTTCAATATAATAGCCACCCGGAACTGCAGCCCAGGATTGCGGATATACGGCTGTTTCTCCCGCAACAAATATATAGGATGAGGGTGCAGTTCCTGTGGCAGGTTGTTTGACGACTGCCAAATCCCCCGGTGATGTAATACCCGGATCGGCAGCTTTTAAGGCATTAAATTCAGCTTCTGTAAAATATAACCGGACATTTATCGTAGCTGCTCCGCCAGGATTGTTTTCCGGTGTAATGGTATAGTTTCTATCAAGGTATGGATGGCCATTGTATTTGCGGATATCTCCCACATTTTCAAATACTGAAACACTTACACTTCCAAGATTATAATTATCCAGAATTTCAACTACAGGTGTAGTAACATCAACGCCTGAGTAAGTGCTGTAGGCATCAATAGCAGAATATTTTTTACTGCTTCCTGTGAGTACAATGGGATTTGCGGTCGTTGCACTATTCGCATTTAGCAATTTTTTTACCAGGTAGTTGGGAGGGAAATACCCAACATTATTCAGGTCATCTAAATGCCTCATGAAAATATTTTGCCCATTTCCGGGTGGCGTTCTCTCATCATTCCAACTTAGTAATCCTGTTCCATATAAAGGATCCAGCGAAACATTAGGTAGATCGGGGTAGTAGTATCCATTAGAATGGCCGGTACCAGTGGGTTTTCCCATTGCACCCCAGGCAAGTTCTGCACCTTTAAAGATCGGGCTCACACGCGTGGAACGACCAATTTCCAGGATATAAAACAGCCCGTTTCCCTTATTGTCTGCTAAGACTTGTGGTTTATTATAATTAATTTCTGTTCCCGAAAATCCTGTGCTTAATTCTTTACCTATCACAATTCCTTTATTATTCGCAGTGTTTACATTTATCGCAAATGAATCGGCTGAAATTCTTTGAACACTCATTTGCTGTAATAAAACATTTCTTATACCACTACCAATAATAGCTGTTGCAAATAATTTATTACCGCCCGACGCCAAACTGTAATCATAAAAGTAACTACTACCGGTATTGTACAAAAGTGTATCATTCAATTTACCATTACTGCTACCCAACTTATTTTGGCCTGGTATATTAACGCTAACGAAACTATTTGGTAAATAAGGTGCGGCTGTATATTCGAAAGGGATGCTATCAAACTTTTGCTGATTCCGAAAGTAGCCACGCGTAAACCAATCTGATACTGCGTTCCCCGTCACATCTCTTTGATTAGCTGTGAAACAATTTACATTGATATTTCCGTCCGTTTGAAGTAGCGCACCTTTTGTTCGCTCTGAACCATAAACCCAATCACTTATTTGAAAAAATCCTTTGCTTATTAATTTGCTGGTTGGGTAATTATAAGTATTTCCATTGGTTGAATCTTTGCAGGTGACCAAGCCATTTTGAACACGGAATTTATAAAACATCAAAACATCGTCTTTGGAAAAATTAGCCGTTGAAGTCTTCGTATCTTTTTTTACGCGCCATAGCCAGTTAAAAGCAACTTGCAAACGATTGTTGGTATTAGGTAATCCGCCATTTTGCGAGAAAGTCATTACTACGTTACAGCCTTTTTGCAGGTCAGAATATATATTATAATCAATAACAAAAGTTTGCGGATCTGAAACCGTTGGATAATGTCCACAATATCCTACGTTATCAATTTGCACACCATTTTCATTGACTAAACCTCCGCCATATGCTTTTATACTTCCATTAATATCTTTATAGCAATAAACAAATAGATCCATGGTGCCATAGCCTGCATGAAGGTGACTTACAAAAAAACCGCCGTTACCATCTGCTATTAATTGTGGTGCCAGGTTCTGATTTGCCTGGTCGGAAGTAAATAAAACAGCACCTATCCCGGGGAAAACAGTTGTTCCATTATTGCGTACATGCTGCACCGTTAGCCTTTCCCATACATAATTGGAAATACTATCATCAGCATAACTTATATAAAATCCTCCTGCACTATCAGTTGCTGCAATGGAATAATTGCGGTAATCATTATTAGTTGAATAAGTATAATGCTGACTGTTGGTTCCGGCAGAAATGGCAACCCCATCATTTGCCCAAAGTTGCTTTCCTGTCTTATCATATTTCTGCGCAAATATTTGAAATTTTTCATAAAAGCCTCTGCGGTGATCTTCCCAAATCAGGAAATATCCGCTATCAGGATAACTTCTGACTACCAACGATTTTAATTGGTCACCAGCTGCGGTACACACAGGCATATGAAGGCTATCATAAAATTGATTGGTGGTATTGCTCCATTGCGCTGATAGTTGTAAACAGATGGTAAGAAGAAGGGTAGTAAAAAGAGTTTTCATGGCGATTATTTTGAATTGAAAGAAAAATTCCAAGTGTTAAATGATATTAATTTAGATTGATCAATCGTGAATAGCCGGAAGGCAGAAACAGTAAAAACAAAACAAGATTTTATTCGTTACTACAATTTCCTCAACTCTTTAATGGTTTTATTTATTTTGTTAAGACTATTATTTTATACTTCTTAAATTATTTACTAATAAATGACTTATTTATTTGTCAGGGGAATTCGAAAAACCCCTTCTGTTATTGCGAGTTGCTTGTTTGAATCACTGGAAGTTCCCGTTAGATAAAATTTTCCCTCAGCATAATTATCCCCTACGGCTGTAAATACCATTTCACCTATATGGCCTCCCCAAATTTTTACATCATCGTTCATAAAAATATCAACCGCATCATCTTTAAAGTTTGTTTTTGCCCCGGTTTTGGTATATCGTAATTCAAAAGGAAAACCGATTAGTTCGCCATTCTTTTTTCCTATCATTCTTCCGGCATTGTCTGAAGCCATAATTTCATCAGCTACCCATTCTTTCCCGTTGATCTTCGCCTTCATATAATATTCATTAGAGGTGGACATGTAACCGGGAGAATTTGCTTTTACCATTTTCTGAATATCCCCTGCTTGTTTTTCGGCAACAGTTTTATTTTGGCTATTACAGGAGAAGGAAGAAATGACAAGTATTGACATGATGGACGCAAGAGATATTCGTTTCATATAATTTATTTTTGTGTTAGCAATTTATTGCTTTTTTAAATTAGATGGAATTAAAATTATTTAAATAGTTAATAAGATATTTTTTTATTATTACCTCGCACTTCAATCTTACGTTTTACCAGGAATAAAATTAAAATCAGCATTATTTAAAAAGTAAAATATTGAGAAGAATATATTTCTTATAAATCTGACCAAACTTGTACAACGTCAATGTGATCTGTTCATTTTCAAACTAATTAGTTATTCTTTTTTATCTATCAGGCATGTTGCCTGACCTTATCAATTTTTAAAATTTGTTTTCTTCTTTATCATTCAAAATATTTCCATTTTGCAAAGTCTTTTTTATTCGATTGTTATCATATCAGTGCTTTGATAAATTTTCAATGGAAACATTATATTCCTTTTTCGATGCATCGTAATGTATCTGGTAATTTGATGGATAATAGCCTTGTTTTTGAAATGCTGCCGGTTGCTTTACTGGCAATGTTATATCCGTTTTAGAATCTAAAAATGCTTTGGAAATCATAGGTTCTACAAAAAGCATTTTGGATTTGTAGAAGCCATAGACAAAAGTGTGTGTAAACGGTATTCCATGGAATTCAGAAGACAATGAATCTGTCCAATGAACGCCCATATTCGGCACCGCCATAATTCCTGAAGAATAATCTTTTGGAATAAATTGTGCATCTACAGGAGTCATATCCGGACCGCCTGCAACACCGCTTAATTCATCCATACCAACGATAAAAAAATGAAAATCAAAATGCGGAAATCCATAAATAGGCATTGGTTCATGTCCATTCGGATTCCAGTCAAGCTCCATATGCTTAAATCCTGAAGCTGCGGCTTCTTTAGGAGGATCCAGCATTATCATAGTGTTCATGCCTGTTGTAGCAGGTAAACCACTCAACATACTTTCAGTAAAATTAAATCCCAAAGAAGCGGGATTTCCTTCATTGTCTAAAGTGATATAGGACCGCACAGTTCCATTGCCTAGCGTTGCCTGGTTGCCATAAAATGTGCCGGCCTTTGTAGCCATGTCATTTTTCTTGCAGCCAGTAAAATAAATGAAAGTCCCTAATAAAGCTAAAATGATTGCTATCTTTTTCATGATTGATGAATTTTATTGTTCGACTAAATTAGGTAGCATACATCTCTACAATCACCAATTCTGCCGGAATACTACTTGTAGCGTTTATAAAACATCATCCAGGGTACCAACAACATTATTAGTGTTATAAGGTAGTTTGCAGACTCAATAATGTCGTATGTCTATGCAGCCCGGGAAATTATTCGTTACATTTTAAATTGCATAAATTTGGTAACTCATCATATTTTATGGAAACAATTTCTATTAAACTGAGAAAGAAGGCTGTACAAATATTACTTCACCTGCTATTCTGGATGATTATTGTTACCTATTTTGCCTGGGGATTCGGGTTCGGCGTTAATTACAAAGCAGCCTTTTTAAATGCTTCTTTTTTTTTACCCGGATTTATTCTTATCGTTTATTCGCTTGTCTATTTTTTAATACCACGGTATTTAATTCATAAAAAATATGTGCAGTTTTTTGCAGGATTAATTTTTGTGCTTGCCATTTGCTCAGCTTATTCATGGCTTTTACAACTTAAATTATCTGCTAATTCATCTTTTGCGGGATATACGATGACCACAGGCCGGACTATATTGCCCTTTATTCATGTTGCCGGAATTGCGATTTCAATTAATTTATTAAATTATTGGTATCAGCAAAAACAGAAAACGGTAGAAGCCCAAAATGAAAGAATGGCCGCTGAGCTAGATTTATTGAAATCGCAAATACATCCGCATTTTTTATTCAACACATTGAATAACTTGTATTCCTACACTTTAGAGAATTCAGAAAAAGCGCCGGAAATAATTTTGAAATTGTCTAATCTTCTTCGGTTTATGATTTATGAAAGCAATGTTGCTTATATTCCTTTGGAAAAAGAGATTTCACTCTTACAACAATATATTGAATTGGAGCAATTGCGTTATTCTGATCGTCTTGATATCTCTTTTACCATTAATGGAGATTTGAATGGCAAACAGATCGCTCCGTTATTGTTACTGCCATTTCTTGAAAACGCTTTTAAACATGGAATTAGCCACCAGCTTGATCAATGTTGGATCAGTTTCGATCTTCGTTTATCAGGTCCATTCCTTTATTTTAAATTAATCAATAGTAAGGATAAGGATGAAACATCGGGTTTTACAGAAGCATCCGGCCTTGGCCTGCAAAATGTAAAAAGAAGATTAGCACTTTTATATCCTGGCAACTACAAATTAGAAACTTTGGAGAAGGAAGAAATTTTTATTGTCAATCTTGAACTTCAGATAGAGGAAATAAATGATGCAGAAAAAATGAAAGATGCTAAACTAAAAAAAATCAATCAGAAATATGATTTGGAAATGCTTAATAGTTGATGATGAGCCACCAGCTTTAAAGATCATTAAAAATTATATCGATATGGTAGAAAATCTATCTATTGTGGCTTCCTGCAGCAATGCTTTCCAGGCAATGGAAATTCTTAAAAAGGAAAAAGTAGATTTGTTGTTCCTGGATATTCAGATGCCAAAGTTGACAGGAATTGGTTTTATAAAAACATTGGCACAACCACCGAAAGTAATTTTTACTACCGCTTATAAAGAATATGCTGTGGATGCTTTTGATCTTGATGCCGTTGATTATTTATTAAAGCCTGTATCATTGGAACGTTTTCTAAAAGCGGTTAATAAAGTTACTAATTCAAATAAAGTTAATGAAGGAATAATCTCTCCTTCCAGGCAGGGATTTTTATATTTCAGGTCTGATAGAAAAATGGTAAAAGTTTTTTTAGATGAAATCATCTTTATAGAAAGTCTGAAAGATTACATCAGGATTAACCGGGTTTCCGATCAGCCTCTCATGGTAAAGCAATCTATTTCAACAATAGAAGCCATGTTGCCGCCTGACCTTTTTTTACGCATTCACCGGTCATTCATTATTTCTATCAATAAAATCACAGCATTTACTCCTCATGATGTGGAGATAGGTAATATTGAAATTCCCATAGGCAGACAGTACCAGGCAAATATGAAAAAGTTGTGTTGAATTGATTTCCGGTTCATGAAAAGGTTGATCCAGCCTACATTCCAGCGTACCATTCAGATGGGAAATTTAATCAAGTTTTTGCGGAGACATGCTAGTTTCTTTGATAAATTCCGTTTAAAATTTTTTGAAATTTGATGAGTAGGCATGTTGGAAATGCAAAGCTTTAAAAAAAAAAGCATTTCAATTTTTTTGAAATGCTTTTTTTGTAGAAAATATATTCCTTATTTCTTAATCAATTTTACATTGTAATCAAAAGTACTTTTTCCAAGTTGCAGCAGGTATACTCCAGCAGGCAATTGCGAAATATTCAATTTCAATTCATCGCCCTCAAATGATTTGGACATCAACTCACTTCCTTGAAGGCTTGAAATGCGTACCCTGCTGTAATTGCTTACACCTTGAAGAGTCACAATATTTGTTGCCGGATTAGGAAAAATTCTTACAGTATTTATTTTGACAACATTTACTTTTTCAATTTTACTATAAGTAAATTTCCCATCTTTATCAACCATTTTAAGGCGATAAAAATTTATTCCTGGTGCAGGGTTATAGTCATTCAAACTATAATTATTATTGCCATTAAGTCCATTTCCTGTGGTAGCCACTTTACCAATCATTTGAAAGTTGTCAGCGCTTGTTCCATGTTCAATTTCAAAATGGGAAGTATTGGCTTCATTAGTAGTTTGCCAATTTAATGAAACCTTTTCCCCGGCAGCATTGGCAGAAAATGATAATAGATTTAATGGTGTGGCATTCCTGATTATTATAGTAGCCTCCTGGGTTTCAGTTCCATAGGTGAGGATATACTTATAAGTGCCGGGAACAGTAAATGTGGATTGATTCCAATTATAATAATAATAGAGCCAGGTATAGTAACCCTGGAATGTAGAAGCAGCTAATGAAAAATTGTAAATTATATTACCACTTGGCCCAATTAATTTTATTAAATAATTATTTCCTGTGCTCCTATGATCGCGTATAAATGTTGTGATATAAACCATATCACCATAATTGAATTCAGACGTTTCTGCTGTTTTTTCGGCAGCACCATTATAACAGGGTTTTATTTCCGGAATAGCAGTACCCGTCATCACCTTAATAATTTCCGGTTTGTAGTAGGGTTGCTGCGATTCCCATAAAGAGCCTGGTTGGGTAGTATTGCAGACGCCCTGCCATGGATCCAGCACTTTAGTAAAAAAAGTATCTGACCAAACTTCGAAATGTAAATGGGGCCCTGAAGAATTTCCTGCACTACCTACAATTCCTAAAAACTCCCCCTTGGTAATTACATCACCATAATTTTTAGTGGTGAGTGAATTTTTTTTCATGTGGCCATAAATTGATAATGTACCGTCAGCATGTTGTAGATATACCGCATTCCAATTGTAACATCCCGGGGGATAATTTACTTTTGGGCAATTGGCACAGCTTGTATCTGGTATGCCGCCACCTTTGTCTACAAGAATACCATCAGCTGCTGCCACAATCTCTACTGAATTTTCATCCATTTTTTTCCACCAGAACGGCACTGTAAAAATATCTGTTCCCATGTGTCCATCATAAGTTCTGGTTCCACAATTATAATCTTTGATACCTGCCGTTGGGTCTAGATCGATATAATTACTAATGCCGTAGTAACTAGGGTCATTAAATCCCGCAGCCTTACGAAGTGGCCAACCAAACTTTATGGTAGTTTCAGTTCCTTTCTTTAACGCATTCTGTGCCGTAATACCTTTTTTTGCCAGATCAGAAATATTATGTCTCAATCTTGTATACATGCGTTGTCTTTCTTCTGCAGGTATTTCATCTTTTTCAAAATCAGGATTTATACTGTGAAATTCTCCAAAAGTTGAAGCCGGAGGTGCCTGGGCCCGGGCAGAATAGGAGAATAGCATAAATGTAAAAAGAATGAATAGTCGATTAAGTTTCATGAATAATTTTTTTAGGGTTTCAAATACGGTCATTATTAAAAGATTTGTAATATAAAACCAATGTTAATATTATCCAAATAAATTTTTTTTAAAAAGTGTTTCTGATTAATTCATAGTAATTGAGATGTGTAATTAAAATAGTATTCATGAAATAAAATAAATGTTTCACTACATCAAAAAAAAATTAGAATTTATAATGGCACCTATTCATTTCGTTAATTACACAAATCCGGTTAGTAATATTTTAAAATAATGGAATCGTATCCTGGTTTAGGAGAAAGAGTTTTGAAAATAAGATGGATGATAAACAGGACATGTACAATTGTTGTTCCTCCCATATGGATTTCTTTATATAATAGCGATTTTTTTAAAAATATTTATGGCAATTCACTTGTAAGAAGGCAAATTAAAAACGGTAGCCAGATCAGAGAGATATGCCGGCGGATTTGCTCAATGTTTCCTTCTTATTATAAAAAAAACTTAGGGGAATTTCTTGGATTTAGAGTGACAATTTTTAAATTATCCCTATTTGCTAACTGGGAAAAGTGTTACTTAGCAACATTTCTAGGGTAATAGGGAAGGGGTAAATAGACATTTCTTTCTGCCGTAATACTACCGGTAATAGAAAATGACCTTGCATCATTTACATACATAACTCCTAATGAAGCGGCCGGGTATATATCAAAATTACTTAGGGAAGTTGAATTCTGAATAAAGTTCTTATTAAAACCGTTTGTATAGGATGGTTTTATATTGATAAATGATGGAGCTATTCTTACATCTGCAACGCCGTACCAGTTGTTATTTATTCTGCGGATCAATTGAATGCCCATCGGTGCAGAAAAAATAGTCGCATTTCCACCTTTAAAAAATGAAATGCTGGTCGAAATGGCACGGTAAGAGTTAAAGAACCATTTTGGCGTAGAAACGCTGTCGTTAAAATTTTTATTATTTAAAAGTGATGTTCTTTGTGGTGAAACTCCATAGCCTGACGATATAATTGATTGAGACTTTGCTGTCACAAAAAAGATAAGCATGAAGACGAGAAACAATACACGCATATGGATAATTTGTCCGTAAAAATAAAGAATTTTGTTCTATTAATTTGGAAGTTAAAAGTTAAACAAATTATTCCACCTTAAATGATAAAAATTCCTTCTCTATAAATTTAGTAAGAATTTATTTAAATTTTTGATACACCTTCTTTGAATTAAAGAGGCTCTTGGCAACTGCAAAGGTTGGCTTTCCCGCCAATTTCATCATTTCAGCATTTTATTTTAGAAGTTTCATAAGATTTGGAGCTGTTGGCGGTACGCCAACAGCAGCACGGCAAACAATTTCAATCTATTTAAATAAATGAATCAAATCACTCATTATTACTCTACTTTAGCAATCGAATTTTCAATACCTAATTTTCTCATTTATTTTTTTTTAAAATAAGAAATCTCTATGTTTCAATTTCCAAGACTGCTTTCTCTATTGTGTTTTGTCTTTTTTATTTCCTGTAACGAGGAAAGTAAAACTATAAATTCTTCAGACGACGTTTCCAGTCTGAATGCAGACAGCCTGAAACATGATCTGGCAATCATTTCTTCAGATTCTTTTATGGGAAGAAAACCATTTACCGAAGGTGAAACCAAAACAATTGATTATTTGCAAAAGAGAATGAAAGAAATAGGTTTGGAACCGGGAAATGGTACAAGCTATTTGCAGGCAGTACCAATGGTAAATATAGAAGCAACTGCTGCGCCGCAGATGGAAGTGAAATCACCCAATAGTAATTTTAACCTAAAGGCTTTTGATGAATATGTAATATGGACAGACAAAACGGATCCTGCTATTTCATTGGAAAACACACCATTGGTCTTTGCAGGATATGGTGTGGTAGCACCGGAATACAACTGGAATGATTATGCAGGATTGGATGTGAAAGGTAAGGTGGTAATGGTGATGGTAAATGATCCGGGGTTTTGGTCAGGTGATAACACATTATTTAAGGGAGATACTATGACCTATTATGGCCGCTGGACTTACAAGTTTGAAGAGGCTGGAAGACAGGGGGCGAAAGGTTGCCTGGTGATTCACAATACGAGAGCAGCCAGTTATCCATTCAGCGTACAACAAAATAGTTTTAATACTTCGAGGTTGGGATTAGATAACCGTGGCAAAGAGGAAAAGAATTGCGATATGATTGGCTGGATTTCTGAACCTGCTACCAATAAATTATTTAAAGCCGCGGGTTACGATTCTACTTTACTGATAAAGGCCAATGTTCGTGGATTCAAGGCGGTGCCTTTGAATCTCCAGGTTTCAACCACCATGAAAGTAAAAGCTACTTATGACAAATCTTATAATGTAATCGGCAAGATCACAGGAACCAAACGACCAGATGAAGTCATCATTTATACCGCTCACTGGGATCATTTAGGAATCGGACGCCCGGATGCTACAGGAGATTCTATTTATAACGGCGCGTTGGATAATGGTTCCGGAACGGCTGGATTAATTGAACTGGCCCGTGCTTTTAAAAACATGAAAACAAAACCGGAGCGATCCATTATTTTTCTTTCGGTGACCGCTGAAGAACAAGGCCTGCTTGGTTCTCAATATTATGCTGAGAACCCGGTATACTCCGTAGATAGTACTGTCGGAAACATTAATATGGATGTCCTAAGCCCTTTTAGTAAAACAAAAGACATGGTTGTGGTAGGACAGGGACAAAATGATTTGGAAGATTATCTTAAAAAAGAAGTTGAAAAAACGGGAGGTTATATTTCTTTTGATACCCATCCCGAAGCCGGTGGATACTTTCGTTCTGACCATTTCAGTTTTGCTAAAGTAGGCATACCTTCTTTGTCTGCCGAGGGAGGTATTGATGTAGTTGGAAAAGGAAAAGAAGAAGGATTAAAGCGTAATAAAGACTACAACGATCATCATTACCACCAGCCATCAGACAATTATGATCCTTCATGGACAATGGAAGGAGCTATCAATGATCTGCAAGTACTTTATAATGTAGGTATGCGCCTGGCATTTGAAGATTCATGGCCAAAATGGAAAGCCGGATCAGAGTTTAAAGCCATCAGGGAAAAGAAGAAATAATACTAAGAAATAATCACCTATTAATTTTAATTAAATTCACCATGTATCAATTCTCTAAGCTTCTTCTGCTATTGTGTTTAGCCTTTTTTATTTCCTGTAATCAACCCGGTAAATCTACAGACACATCGGAAGACATTTCTGCATTTAATGCAGACAGCATGAAACATGATCTTTCAATAATTGCTTCAGATTCTTTTATGGGTAGGAAGCCTTTTACTGAAGGTGAAAAAAAAACAATTGATTATTTACAAAAGAGAATGAAAGAAATCGGTTTGGACCCGGGAAATGGTTTAAGTTATTTACAGGCCGTCCCGATGGTGAATATAGTAGCGACTGCTGCGCCACAAATGGATGTGAAATGCCCGGGTGGAAATTTTATCTTAAAGGCATTTGATGAATATGTAATATGGACAGACAAAACAGATTCTACTATTTCATTGGAAAACACACCATTGGTTTTTGCAGGTTATGGAGTGGTAGCACCTGAATATAATTGGAATGATTATGAAGGTATAGATGTGAAAGGCAAAGTGGTATTGGTGATGGTAAATGATCCGGGGTTCTGGTCTGGTGATACAACTTTATTCAAAGGCAATGCCATGACCTATTATGGCCGCTGGACTTATAAGTTTGAAGAAGCGGCAAGGCAGGGAGCAAAAGGATGTTTGGTAATTCATAATACCAAAGCTGCCAGCTATCCATTTAGTGTAGTACAAAATAGCTTTAATACTGCGAAACTACAATTGGATAACCGGGGAAAGGACAAAAAAAATTGTGATGTGGTAGGATGGGTTACAGAATCAACTGTCAATAAATTATTTAAGGCAGCGGGTTTCGATTCCACACTATTGATAAAAGCCAATGTGCGCGGTTTTAAAGCGGTGCCTTTAAATCTGCAGGTTTCAACCAGCATGAAAGTAAAGTCCACTTACGACAAATCTTATAACGTAATCGGCAAGATCACAGGAACGAAACGCCCTGAAGAAGTGATTATTTATACAGCGCATTGGGATCATTTTGGTTTTGGACGTCCGGATAAAAATGGCGACTCCATTTACAACGGAGCGTTAGATGATGGTTCGGGTACTGCAGGACTATTGGAACTGGCGCGGGCATTTAAGAAGATGAAGACAGCACCGGAGAGGAGCGTCATTTTTTTATGCGTAACTGCTGAAGAGCAGGGTTTATTGGGGTCTAAATATTATGCGGAAAATCCTATATACCCCGTGGATAGCACGGTTGCAAATATCAATATGGATATCATGAGTCCTTATGGTGCTACTAAAGATATCGTAGTGGTTGGAGAAGGGCAGAATGACCTGGAAGATTATTTAAAAACTGAAGTTGAAAAATCAGGGCGTTATATTTCTTTTGATTCCCACGCTGAATCCGGAATGTACTATCGTTCTGATCATTTTAATTTTGCGAAAGTGGGTGTCCCCGCTTTGTATACAAATTCCGGAATTGATATTATTGGCAAAGGAAAAGAAGAAGGCTTAAGACTAAAGAATTATTACAACGATTCAGTTTATCACCGGCCATCCGATACATATGATCCTGCATGGACAATGGAAGGTGCCATCAGTGATTTGAAATTATTGTTCAATGTGGGCAAGCGATTGGCATTTGAAGATAAATGGCCACAGTGGAAAGCCGGATCAGAATTTAAGGCGATCAGGGACAAAAATAAATAGAATGTCTCCTGTTATCATTTTCTGTATTCTGCAAAGTGCCGAAAAACTTTACCTATAAAATTTAGCTTGAAATAACTTAAAATGGAAAATGCCATCACTGATTTGTATTCATATATACACTTTGTTTTCATAGGGATTATCGCACTTTTTCCCGTTATAAATCCATTTGGAACAGCGTTTATGGTGAGTAGATATTTTTCATCACTCTCTAAAGAGGGAAGAATAAACGCAGTAAAAAAAGTTGTTTTGTATGTGTTCATTTTGTGTTTGACGGTACTGTTGACCGGAAATTGGATTTTAGAATTATTTGGAATATCTGTTCCTATTATTCAAATAGCAGGTGGGATTATGATTTGTAAAATTGGATGGGATTTTCTATCCGGTCCCACAGAAAGGGAAATTGTAAATGTGTCTAAGGATCATGAAATCCTGAATTCTGACACAAATATTGAAAGTAAATTATTTTTTCCGATCACTTTTCCCATGACTGCCGGTGCAGGCACTATGGCCGTGTTATTTACCTTGAGCGCCAATGGACCAAAAAAAGATATTTCTCAATATTTGGTGTATTCAAGTGCTATCCTTGTATCAGTGATTTTTATTTGTGTCCTGGTTTTTATTTGTTATGTGAATGCAAATAAACTTATTAGTTATTTAGGCTCCCATCGTGAGAAAATAGTCAATAGCATTATGGCTTTCCTGATCTTTTGTGTTGGGCTGCAAATAGCGGTGGAAGGGATAACGAAAATCGTCAAAGACTTTTGAGGTGGTAAGTAAGGGTAATTATTATTTTTAATTAAGTCATAATTAATTTGATTTAGAAATTCAAAATCTTCACAGAATAATTAACTATTAAAATACCGTAGAAATTTTCAAATAAATCAACATTATCCGGGAAATAAAAAAATTTCAAGCTAATTGCTTTTTTAATTTACAATTCCGTTGTAGTGAAAAATGTATAGACCTTTGCCTAAAATACTTTAATCTGCTTTGGAGATTTGTAATGAATAAAGAGGAAAAATTGAATTTGCAAACGCGCCGTAAAAGCAACTATTCCTGTTCCTGCTAAAAAATTTCCCGATTTAGCACACATTTCTGTTTATACTATTTTGTACAAACAGGCAAAGGCGGTATCTTTGCATTTTCCAATTATAAAAATCTTTTTAAATATAAATATAGGCATGGATGAAGAATTAAAAATGCTGGAGGATACCGTTTCAAAGGAATATGAGTATGGCTTTGTCACTGATATTGAAACAGATGTAATCAAAAAAGGCATTGACGAAGATGTGATTAGGTTGATATCCTCAAAGAAGAATGAGCCGGAATGGATGCTTGAATGGCGCTTAAAAGCTTTTCATGTCTGGGAGAATATGGTAGAACCCAAATGGCCCAATGTTCATTATCCACCTATTAATTACCAGGATATCATTTATTATGCAGCGCCGAAGGCCATGAAAGCCAAATTGGGCAGCCTGGATGAAGTAGATCCCGAATTGATCAAAACCTTTGAAAAATTAGGTATTTCATTAAACGAACAAAAGAGATTAAGCGGAGTAGCCGTGGATGTGGTAATGGATAGTGTTTCTATTGCTACCTCCTTTAAAGAGCAATTAGGTGAGTTAGGAATTATTTTCTGCTCCATCAGCGAGGCAATTCAAAAACACCCTGATCTTATCAGAAAACATATGGGTTCCGTCGTTCCGATGAATGACAATTATTTTGCAGCGCTAAATTCGGCAGTCTTTACTGATGGTTCATTTTGCTATATCCCAAAAGGCGTTCGGTCACCAATGGAACTTTCCACTTATTTCCGCATCAACCAGGAAAATACCGGTCAGTTTGAACGCACATTGATCGTTGCAGAAGAAGGTTC